>JAKQFZ010000904.1 GCA_029558215.1 Candidatus Omnitrophota bacterium | reverse complement strand
AGCCACAGACCTCTTCGTTCATCCTCAAAGATGATCGGCTCTTTGGTCCGGAGAACCCGTTGGACAACGGCTCGACGCTTCTCTGCTATGTCGGAAGGTATAAGAGAGTAGACAAGTCTCCCAACGCAGTCGGCAACCGTCACTGCCAGCCTTTCGGCAAAGGTCTGATTGGCAGCAAGGACTATGCCTTCGCAGTCCAGTAGAAAAACAGACTCCTTGATCACGTTAAAGATGGAGGAAAGGTTCTTCTCACTGATCCGAAGTGCCTGCTCTGCCTTCTTACGCTCCTGAGTCTCCAGACACAGCGACACAAACGACGCAAGGGTAAGAGCCAGTTGCTCTTCCTCGGGAAGCCAGGTTCGTACTGTCTCGGTGTGCTCAAAGCTCAGCAGACCAGCCAGTTTGCCCTGAACCCAGACCGGTGCATCAAGAAGGGACTTGATCCGATTGTCCTCAAAGTACGCCCTGGGAATGCTCGAGGTGCGCGGGTCGGAAAAAACGTCTTCCGCCGCAATAACCTGACCAATCTTGTGTGCCTCTGTGTAATTGGGAAAATCCGATGCCTTGAGATTCTCTCCTTCTGAATGCTTCTTCAGGCTCGATTGATAGAGATCGGCACAGTGAATCTCAGAACAATCTGAGTTATAGATCCAGACACTGACTCTCTCGGTCTTAAGAATACTTGAAGCGGCTTCTGTTGCAGCCTTGACTGCGTCTTTGAAACTCCCAGTGAAGAAACCACCCCGCTCTATGAGATCCGAGAGCAGCCGTGCATATCTGTGCAGCCTATCGCCACGCTCCCGAAGCATCTGCTCAGACTTCTTGACCGCTGAGACATCCTGCACCACCCCCACCGATCGGATCGGTTTACCCTCTGAATCAAAATCAGTGGAACAGCGTTCACTCAACCACTTGATTCGGCCATCAGACATCAAGAGTCGGTGAACCACATCATAGGGTTTCCTGTGCTGAAGAGACTCGCGGTAGGCCAGGTCAACCCTGTCCCTGTCGTCAGGATGGATCGTCTCCAGAAAAGCCTCGTAAGAAGCGCCAAAGTGCTCCTTGTCAATTTCAAAGATGCTGAATATCGTGTCCGACCATTCCAATCTGCCGGTATGATGATCCAGTTCCCATCGTCCCATCTGGGCGATCTCCTCAGCCTCTCGAAGAGCGGCCTCGCTCGCCCGCAGTTCGCGCGTCCTTTCCTCAAGGAGATCTTCGACCCGCAGCAACGCTCTCTCACGACGCGCCTTGGTGAGGAGTTCCAGTAGGTACTCCGGCTCAAAGGGCTTGCGAATATAGGCCGATGCCCCTTGCCTCATCCAGGCCAGCGCCAACTCGGGACTTGGATCCGTCGTCATCATGATGAAGACGCATTCCGGTTGGATCTCTCGAAATGCCGTCAAAAGCTGGTCACCATTTCGATCCGGAAGATGGAAATCGATCACGGCAACGTTGTACCTCTGATCGAAAAACGCCCGCTCGGCGTCGGAAGCGGTTTGGACGATGTCGGCCGTGTACCCGTGGGACTGCATGAACTTCTTGAGCAGATTCCCCTGCGTTTTGCTGTCTTCGACAATGAGAAGGCGAAGAAGCTCTTCGGCTCGACGCCCACCCAAAAGGGAGCGAACGTGTTCCACGAAGTGCGCTCCATCCACTGGAGCCGACATGAATGCATTCGCCCCGATATCATCCGAGATGCGAGAGGCTTCTTCTCCCGAATACGTCGCCGAGACGACCAGGATGGGAACCTTGTTGAACGCACGATACTCAGCAGAGCGCAAAAGACGACAGAAGCGCCAGCCATCAATGCCAGGCATGTAGAGATCCGTCACAATGAGACTGGGTGGCTTCTGGGAATCCATGGAAAACAGAGCGACATCCGCACTCTGGTAACAGTGCACATCAAATTCCTGACTGCTGAGAAGCCCCGAAAGGATTCGTGTCTGAACTGCATCGTCATTGACCACGACGACAGACGGACGGTCTTGGTCGTTCTTGTGCGTCTTCATGTATGTTACCTCGTAGGTGTTGATTCCGTGTCAGATTTGAAGCTGCTCCTATCTTTGGCTCTGGTCTTGTCATTGGGATAAAACTTCTCAAGGCATTCCTCACACAGACCATGGGTGAACTCAGCATGTGAATGCTTGGAGATATACCCCTCAAGTTGTTCCCAATAGCCCTTATCGTTTCGGATCTTCTTGCAGTGCATGCAGATCGGCAGAATTCCCTGGAGCGTCCTGATATGCTCAAGAGCCTGATGGAGATCCTGAATCTGTGTCGCCAGACGCTGCTGCAGTTCGAGCATTCGCCTTCCGACCTCGACTCGAGCGCGCAACTCCCCCGCATCAAAAGGCTTTGGAAGATAGTCATCCGCACCCGATTCCAGTCCGGCAACAACGTCTGCCTTCTCACCCTTGGTGGTCAGAAGAATAAGGTAAGGGGGAAGAGGAAGATTGGTTTCTCGAATGCGGCGAACGACGCTCAGACCATCCATCACCGGCATCATCCAATCAAGGATTGCCAGATTTGGGGCATCCGATTTCTGAAGACACTCCAAGGCCTCTGCTCCATTGGTGGTCTCGATCACTTCATAGCCACCTTTCTGAAGCACTGCCACCAGCATTCTCCGTGATGTCAGATCATCCTCTGCAACCAGGATTCGCATGTCTCAGTCCCCTTTCAATGCATCCCCTATTTCAGCAGACCACTTTTCTCTATCTCATTGATGGCCCCTTCAAGTTCCTTCTTGATCTCCGCAAGACGTGCTGCGTCATGTGCGCTGATCGCCTGTTTGATCTGAGTGTGTGCCTGCTGAAGCATTGGAGAGATGGGCTTGGATGCCTTGCTCTCGGGTTCTCCCTGTTTGGTGTCGCCATGAGACACCTCAGAGGATGACACCGATTCCTCCGGAAATCCAAGCACACTCCGGATGGCATTCAGCAGTCTCTCCACGTCCAACGGCTTCGCCAGGACTTCCTTGAATCCAGCCCTTTTCGCATCATGAAGAACCCGAAAATCCTGAGCAGCAGTCAAAAGAATAAATGGCGGACATGGAACTGCAGCAGCATCTTTACCTCTAACGATCAGACTCGCCTTCTTGAAAAGCTCGATGCCATTCATCCCCGGCATCATGTAGTCTGCGATGACAAGGCCGATGCTCGAGTCTCTGGAAAGCATCTGCAGCGCCGCATCGCCTGATGCTGCCTCGACAACATCGAACCCATGCTTCTGCAAAGCCTTGGTGACTATAATTCGGTTATAGCCTACGTCGTCCACCACAAGAATCCTCATCTAACGATACTCCATCAAACAAAATAGATTCAACCGGCCAAAGACTCCTGCATTGCCTTCTTGAGATCGAGCCATCTTTTCTCCAGTTCCGACATGAATCGCTCGGCGGACTCCAGGTCTTTGGATTTTGCAGCCTGCTCCATCTCCCATGCCACAGCACGGAGGGCCTCGCCGCCAACGTTGGCTGACGCTCCCTTGATCGTGTGCGCCTGCAGTTCTACCGACGGTGCATCCCCAGTCTTCAGATAGTCCTGAAGTGCTTGAATCTGCTTCGGGATGTCTTCAAGAAAACTATCCATGACCGCCGTCGCAAGTTCCTCATCGTTCATCAAACGACGCAGCATACCCTGCCGATCAAAAACAGGCAAATCAGAAGATCTCCCGAGTCTCTGATTGACGGATGAAGCTTTCCGCGTTTCGGCAAGCGCTGCACCCGCTCCTGGAAGCCAACGCTCCAAGACCTGCGTCAACGCCTCAGGGGTAATCGGCTTCGAAAGGTAGTCGTTCATCCCCGCCTCAAGACACTGCGCCTGATCTTCCTGCATGGCGTGGGCGGTCATCGCAATGATTGGAATAGGAAAAGGAGATGAGGGATGAAGAGGAAAAGACTCATCTCGTATTCTCAGTGTAGCCTGCA
>JAKQFZ010000860.1 GCA_029558215.1 Candidatus Omnitrophota bacterium | reverse complement strand
CTAGGATAGGTACGTTCTTGGCAACAGGTACGTGGTCAATGCCTTCTCCATCTTCTTGGCGAGAAGACTGAGACATCAGGCAGCCAGGAGAAAGTCATGTTCCTTCTGAACCGACCGAAATTGCTCATCACAGGGGGGAGTGGCTTTATTGGCAGCGCGATGGTCAACACCCTGAGGCGTAATCATCCGGTTCATTACACGTACAATGAACAGGAAGTCAGGTTCAGCGGTGCTTTCGGGCATCACCTCAACATCAAAGATGTCATGAGGATGGATGAGATATTCAGTGACGTGCGGCCGAGAATTCTCATACACACTGCGGCGTTGACCAGTGTCGCTCAGTGTGAGGAGGACTGGACAGAGACCTACGATGTCAACGTTCGCGCTGTCTCAGAACTTCTGGTGCATTGTCGCAGGCTTGACTGCAAAGTTGTTCTTCTTTCGACAGATCTTGTCTTTGACGGCAACCGTGGCAACTACGAAGAGCAGGATGACGCTTTTCCGGTAAGTCGCTACGGGAAGTCGAAGCACCTTGCGGAACAGATTGTTCTGGATGCCAAGTACCTTCGCCCCCTGGTGTTGAGGATCAGTCTCACGCTCGGTCGCAGTCCATCCAGGAATCAAGGGATGATCGGCTGGCTCAAGGGATGTCTTGACAAGGGGGAACCAGTCACACTCTTCACGGACGAGTATCGTACTCCGATCTACCTTCCGGATCTCATCGCGATTGTGGATGAGGCACTGCGAAAGGATTTGCAGGGTGTGTATCACGTGGCAAGCCATCCTCGAATCAGCCGCTATGACCTTGGCGTTTTGTTTGCAGAGGTATTCGGCTATGACAGGAATCTCATTGTGCCCGGCTCTCTCAAGGACTATGAGGGCGCAAAACGTCCTCCGGACGTCTCACTCAATACCAGAAAACTTCTTGACAAACTTGACTACCGTCCGCTTGGCGTCGAGGAGGCCATCAAGCATCTGAAGGAGGAGTTCGACGGAAAGCCTTCAGACTCTTCTCTTCAGAAACGGCGTTCCGATCTCTACTGGGGAGGACCTGACCGTCTGCCCGAAAGGTAGTCTCAGCAACCGACTGATTCCATGAGTGAAAAGAGGCTGACAAATCATGCGGACTTCCCCCGGCTCATGAAGCCACAATGGCGTGAATTCCGATCTGCGGTTGAACGACACCAGATCTCCGCACTGTACCATTGTACGCCTGGCGCAAATCTAGAGACAATCTTCCGAGTTGGAGGCCTTCTGAGCCGTTCCGAGCAGTTACGTCTCGGCGTTCGTCCGGCCAAATATCATGGATGGGGAAAGAAGTGGACTTCCCTTGCCGACTACGTTTGTCTGGGTTTTGTGCCCCCGCGCCATATTCGGGGGGAGAGCGACAGCAACGTGGTTCTGCGGATCAGCCCGGAGATCATCTGGTTGGATGGAGTCGTTTTCTGTCCCTGCAACAGTGCTAAGGAGTGGTATTCACCTGAAGAGATTGGTGCCCGAGATGACTTGGATGCGTTTGAGTATCTATTCCGGAATGAACATAGTATGCGTCTCAAGCGACAGGATGCGGAGATACTTGTTCCCAAAGCCGTTGCCTTGGATTGGGTGAACGCCATACTCTTTCTCGACGACAAGTTACTCCGAGCGGTGCGATGGCGGTGCTTGAGAAGTGCACCCCGTCGCTTTTTCACGAGGCCTTCTCTCTGGCGAAGATTTATGGTAGGAGCACATTGAGCCATGTTTCGGCCTCTTTCTATGGCGATAAACTTGCCATCGTAGAAACTAGGGATAAGATTGAAGTGGAGCCAAGGATAATTGTCACAAACCTTAGGCTATAGTGGTTTTCTGAAATGAGAAGGAGCCAAGATGATTGATCCAGGATTTGTCGCCAAACTGCTTAAGATTCATGATCTGCCCACACTTCCCGAAGTGATGAGCAAGATCATGGAAGCAGTCAATGATGAGAACGCCTCGGCTTCCTCGCTGACCGCAGTTCTCGAGTGCGACCATGCTATCTCCGCCCGGATTCTTCGCCTGGCGAATTCTGCCTTCTATGGGCTTCGCTACAAGACTGATTCAATTCAACGTGCCATCGTGGTCGTTGGGCTTGAGGGTGTGAAGGCTCTTGCATTGGCGACTTCTGTATTTGACGTATTCAGGGTGAAGCGCCAGTTTGCATTCGATCCGCAGGATTTCTGGATGCATTCGCTGGGCACAGCGAAGGCCGCCGAGATTCTCTGCCAAAAACACACCCATCTGAATACTAGCAAGATATGCTTCACCGCAGGGCTTCTGCACGATATTGGGAAGTACATTCTGGCGATTGTCTTGAAGGAACGGTATACGAAACTGGTTCAGCAATCACGAGAAGCGCAGATTCCCCTGATTGAGATGGAAACGCAGGAACTGAAGACCACTCATGCTGAGGTGGGCGCCTGGATCGCCGATCACTGGGGATTTCCACCTGTTCTTCAGCATGTGATTGAGCACCATCATGAATCTCGTGATTACAAAGGGCCTGACGCCGCAGAAGTGTTGGTCGTGTCACTGGGCAACGAGATCGCCCGTGCTGCAGGTTTTGGCTCCGCAGGCGACTATCGAGAAGTCTCTCTGGAAGACGAGATGTTTTCGTATTTTGGCCTTGAACAGACATCTCTGGAAAGCCTTGCCGAAGACTTACAGACCTTCCGTCAGGAGACATGTCAGTTTCTCGAGTTACTCAAGGGGGGTGGAAATAATGGTACGTAGCAGAAAGAGAGATCCAAAATCTGCGGTTGCTGTCTCCCCGCACGCTGAAGCGTTGCGTGAGATGGCGCAACGATACGAAAACCTTGTTCAGAACCTATCCATTCTGAGGCAGCTGGATGAGCTGGATCGACCGGACCGGGAAATGCAGGTGCTTTGTCGAGAGATGGTCGAGACCATTGCCTTTGGTCTTGCTGCCGAGAATTGCTCCCTGATGCTCTTGGATCACGAGAAGACTTGTCTTCAGTTGAGAGCGGCCTGTGGGCCCTATCAGACCAAGGGACAGAGTTACGCCCCCGGAGAGTGGGGTGGAGAGTCCTTTCCCTTGGGGTATGGCATTGTGGGAAAGGTTGCCCAGGCAGGAGTTCCGATCCGGGTCAATGACGTTTCCAAGGAGAAGGATTTTCTTCCAAGGCAGGACAGCCTCGTGGAGCTTGGCTCGCTCATGAGTTTTCCCCTGCGCTGTGAGGGGGAGGTCATAGGAGTCTTGAATGTCAGTCATCGGGAGAAAGGATTCTTCTCCGCCGAGAGTCTAGCCACGCTGGCTCTTATCGCGGAACGAACGGCACAGATCATCTCCAACCGGTTGGTTCACGAAGAACTGAGGCGATCAGAGATCCATCTGCGTGAGATTCTTGAGAACGCGGGAGACGCCATCCTTGTCTATGATGCCAGCGGGGAGTTGATCGACGCCAACTCTGCGGTCGAGCGCATCACCGGCATCGCGCCTCAGAAGTACATTCAGCAGGAAGTCAAGTGGGAGTCGGGAGTCCATCCCGATGATGCAGAACAGTATACCGTGCTGTTGTCGAGTTCCCTTGCCACAGGCAAGCCTGAGCTATTTGAGTATCGTTATCTTGACCCCCAGGGGGGTATTCACTATCTGGAGCAGAAGAACAGCCGATTTCTGGACAGTTCCAATCAGGTTGAGAGGATCGTTGTCACTATCCGTGACACCACCGAACGAAGGCAGTTGCAGGAACAACTCATCAAGGCGCAGAAGATGGAAAGTCTCGGAGTGTTGGCTGGCGGTGTGGCACATGATTTCAGCAACCTTCTGACCAGCATTGTCGGAAACTCCAGCCTGATGCTCTCGGAGATGCCATCCGAGTCTCCTCTTCAAGAGGGTCTCAAACAGATCGCAAAGGCTGCAGAGATCGCTTCGGGTCTGTGTCGGCAGATGCTTGCCTATTCAGGCAAGGGGCGTTTTGTTGTCCTTCCGATTAACCTGACGGATGTTGTCAATGAAATGAAAGATCTGCTCGATGTCACTGTTTCCAAAACGGTCGAGATCCGGTACGAGTTGGACACAAGCCTTCCCTGCGTTGAAGCGGATGCCGCCCAGATGTACCAGGTTATCTCGAATCTTGTTACCAATGCTTCGGAATCTATCGGCAATCGCAAAGGGACGGTGACAATCAAAACAGCTTCTCGCGAATGCACCAGGGAGTTCTTTGCAGACTGCTATCTGAATCTCGACTTGCAGGAAGGTTCCTATGTGATGCTTGAGGTTTCGGACACGGGCTGCGGCATGACACCCGAGACGATGCAGAAGATGTTCGATCCCTTCTTCACGACCAAGTTTACCGGTCGAGGGCTGGGGCTCTCCGCGGTGCTTGGTATTGTTCGCGGTCATTCAGGCACGATTCAGGTCAACAGCGAACCGGGGCAGGGCACCACTTTTCGTCTGCTGTTGCCCGCAACCGATCGGTGCCCTTCTAATCATCAGCCGGCGCACGTAGAGTCCAAGACGTTTCTGCGTGGGCTTACAATTCTGGTCGTTGATGATGATCCGGCAGTCCTGGATCTCATTGAGTTAATTCTGGATGGAGAAGGTTCGAAAGTGCTGAAAGCAACGGATGGTCTTGAGGCACTGGATGTTTATCAGGCTCATGCCAAGGAGATCGCCCTGGTGATCCTGGATATGACGATGCCGAATCTGTCAGGGGAGGACACATTGTTTCGACTCAGGGCGATTGACCCGGACGTCCGGGTGCTGCTTTCCAGTGGATATTCAGAGACACCGGAGAAGTTCCGATTCGAAGAATGGGGTGCGAAGGGTTTTATCCATAAACCCTATCCCGTGGCTGACTTGATCAAGGCAATCGAGCGGTCGCTGGACTGATATTGACAAGGCAGTCGTTCCTGCGGAGCAGATTCGTCCAGACACAGAAAAAACGTTGCGGGCAAAACGCCCGCACCGCTATTGTAACCGAGAACAAACGAGATGAAGACTATTTCATCTTGTAACGTTTCTTGAAACGGTCAATTCTGCCCGCGGTATCCACAAATCTCTGCTTTCCAGAGAAAAACGGATGGCAGTTGGAACAGATTTCAACGCGGATGTTCTGCTTGGTTGAACCTGTTTCGATGACGTTCCCACAACCACACACAATCTTGGTTTGGTGGTACTCTGGATGGATATCCTTCTTCACGACGAAATCAACCTCCTTCACTCTGCGGTACCAACGGGCACCTTAGCGACACAGGCCAATCGGATTCTACTCGCTCTTGGGTGGCTCTTGCTGTTGTGTTGCCTGGGGAGCAGCCTTGGCCTTGTTTCTCTCCAAAAGTTCCGCGACGCCAAACGCCATTGAAAACAACAATGCCGTGTTGGCGAGGCTCTGGAACGTGGACGGCCGGATGCCACCTTCGACGAACATGCGGATCGGTCTGTGATCCGCATATCCACCCAGTCGGGTGACTACATAGACCACGATGAACAGCACAGCCAGTCGCAAACACAGTTTGCACAACGCTGCCATATTGCCGCCGCTCCTCTCAAGTTCAACAGACTCGACTTCAGAGTCTGTCGAGGATCTTCAAGTGCGCCGTGAACACTACCAAAGAGTTTTCCTGAATGTCAAGTGCGCCGTGAATAAGGGACAAGTTCATATCACTTCATCGGGGAGAGATGCTCGCACCCTGTCGCTTGACGCTAGAAGATCTTCCTGTCGGTTCCGGATTCCTGCATCAGTCCGATGAAATGCTCCGAGGAGTTGACCACCAGGTTCATCTCACTGTCTGTCTTTCGGTACAGAAGATTATAGACCATGCTCATGCGCGGGTTGTCCTTAAGCAGCTCGGCATTGCGCTTGAGGAAGTACCAATAGAGGAAGTTGAACGGACAAGCTCTGTCGCCCACTCTTTTTCGCGCCTTGTAGTAGCAGCCGCGGCAGTAGTCGCTCATCTTGCTTATGTAGTTGGCGGACGCGGCGTAGGGTTTCGTGCCAAGATAGCCGCCGTCAGCAAAGAGTATCATCCCAATGACATTTGGGATGGTTGCCCACTCATGGGCGTCCACATAGGCTTCGAGGAACCACTTCAGCGCCTCTTGTGGGCTGACCTGAGTCAGCAGGAAGAAATTGCCGACGATCATCAGTCTCTGAATATGGTGTGCATAGCCTTTGTTCCAGGTTTGAAGCACTACAGCCTTCACACAGTTCATCCTGGAGCGTCCGTCTATCAGCATCTTGGGAACCGGATTCTGATGATCGAAGAAGTTGCTTCGCGTATACTGGGGCATATTCGTCCAGTAGATTCCGTTGATGTACTCTCTCCAGCCCAGAATCTGTCTGATGAAGCCTTCCGCCGAGTTCAGGGGGATTCCGCCTTCGCGGAACAGGTTCTCTACCCCGACGATGGTCTCTCTCGGAGACAGCAGGCCGGCATTCAGGAGTGGGGAGATCAGGGAATGGTACATATACCATTCCTCTCGAAGCATCGCGTCCTGGTACATACCGAACAAGCGGATTCGTTTGTCGAGAAAGTCCTCAAACCACTTAGCCGCGGCCTCGTGCGTCACGGGAAGATAGTATCCGTCTGTTGTGCCTGGGTAGTCGGCAAACTGCTCATTGACAAGTTTGATCACATTTTGCGTGATTTCGTCAATCCCAGCATCCGGCAGATGAGGAATGTTCATGCTGCCCATGGGGGGCACACGGTTCTCGATATCGTAGTTCCAGCGGCCTCCCTGGGGATCGCTGCCATCCATAAGAATGTCCAGATTCTGGCGCATCATGCGGTAGAAGTTCTCCATGACGAGTTCGCCCTGCATCTGCTCCCAGTTTCTGAACTGTGCCCGACTCACCAGGAACTGGTTGGTCGGTACCAATTCAACAGCTATCTTCAGGCAGTCGGCGAGGCTGTTGCGGATTTGTTCATCCAGACTGAACAAGTTTGGCTCCGTCACGAAAAGCCTCTCGATGCCATTGCGTTTGACGTAGTCCTTCAAGCACGCCAGATAACCTTCCCGACACAGTGCCGCACGTTTCTCATCGGGGTCGTCAGCGGCGTAGTAGTCAACCCTGTAGCCTTGACTGATGAGTCTGTCCCGGAAGTGTCTCATGGCAGACAGAAGGAAAACCAGGCGCATTTTGTGCATCCGCACTGAACCTTCTCTATCCTGAA
The DNA here is from genome assembly GCA_029558215.1 of Candidatus Omnitrophota bacterium. Lineage (GTDB taxonomy): Bacteria > Hinthialibacterota > Hinthialibacteria > JAKQFZ01 > JAKQFZ01 > JAKQFZ01. Next base: position 1,733 of record JAKQFZ010000860.1, on the reverse strand, counting down.
ACTCAACCATGACAATCGGGATATTTGGGGATCTGCCCTGCAGAGAGGAAATATCCAAACTGAGCTGATCCGGAAGGATCCAGACGCTTTCTTTCGATGAATCAACACTTTTTTTACGACGAACCATGCTTCAAAAGGTTCCTTGCTTCCTTTGTCGTTTGCCTATCGTGAGGCACTCCCACATCCCAAATGCGTTTGCTTCTATTACCTATACTGACGAATCAGGGTTCTGTCAAGCCCTCTCATCCACTTTTCATTGTCATTGCTTTGTGTCACGGTGTATTCTTCTCTCGAAAACAGGATCCAAAGATGGATCCACTTTTCACCAGAAACGCCCTCGAAGGAGCGGACATAGCCCATGTCATGTCAGGCAACCGCCGGCTCAATCGATGCCTCACACGGACACTTTTGAGACAATGAAGCCAAAGAACGCAGAACAGACATCAGCCTGTCCAAACCGTAAGACGCTTCTGTCATGGTCTCTCATTCGATTTCTTTTCGTCCTTGCTTTCTGGCTGACAATGATCTCAATTCTGTGGATCCGAGAAATCCAATTCGAATTCTTCAGAAATCGCGCGGGAACCGGCAATATGGCCAGTCCTGTTTTCTCGGAACTCCTTAGATATCAATACGAACGAGAAACGGTTGGAATAACTGCCCTTCTGATTCTTCCGGTTGTTGAAGAGACTAAGCTAGGTGGTGAGAAATCTATCCCCAAAGGTGCAAGTTGGGAGATTCGGCAGTGCGGGACACTGGAAATCCCACTTCTGGGAACCAGAACGCCTGTCGCTCTGGCAGGTCGCATGCTTCTCGATTCGGAGTTCCACTTGTTACGGTTTGATTATTCTCTGGAAATGCCGAACGGGCTTTTCAAGACCCTTGGAGCGATCAGTGACCAAGGGACGCTTGATGTCCAATACGGTTTCTCAGGCAATGTCCAGACCATGTCCTTTCCGGTTCCCAAGAACGGGATGAGTATGTACTTGGCGGCTACGCCTCTCTTGGTACACCGTATCCCCTTCAAACCAGGGACAAAACATCGGATCGAGCAATTCAATCCATTTACCGCCGCCATGGAGGAAGTCCGGATCTCTTTCGGTCAAGAAACGGAAGTCCTACACCGCGAGGAAATCGTTCCTGTGATTACCATGGAGATCGAAGCTGCGGGCACCAAGACGGTCGCTCTCGTCACGGAGCAGGGACATACCATGAAGGAATCCAGTCCGATGGGTTTCATGGTCACCCAGTTGGATCGGTCGGAAGCGCTGTTCATGATGGCACGCAAGACGGCTCCCGCCAGCATTCTCTCCTTGCTCTCTTTCGGGGAGACCTACATTCAGAGACCCTTGAACAGTATCACTGTCAGTCTTTCGGGCATCATATTGTCGAATTTCAAACTTGAGACGAATCGGCAGAAATGGCTGGAACCGGAATTGCTCCATGTGACCTCTCCGGAGCCAAGGGAACTCTACGCCCACCGGCAGCATTTGCTTTCTGAGGAAGAGATCGCTGGTATCGAATCTGGTGTTCGTGAACTTGCTGCGGATATCGTCTCCGCCTCAGAAGTGCGTGACGATCCGGTGGGGGCAGTCGAGCGTCTCTGTGCATGGATTGCTGAGTATATCGAGGACGCTCCTATGTCGTCAGACATGCCACCGTCGGCAGTTCTCAGTAGCAGAATAGGTAATACGAATTCCCGAAACCGCTTGTTTGTCGAATTGGCGCGATCTGTC
>JAKQFZ010001044.1 GCA_029558215.1 Candidatus Omnitrophota bacterium | reverse complement strand
TAGCTTCACGATCCTACCCTGTGCATTGGTGAGAGACCATCGTCCAACCGATGGTGCAGGGAGAATCTGTGGCTCATATTCCAGATAGTCTCTTCCCCACCGAATGCCGATGTGTTCATACAGACCAACTCTGATTCGGCTCTCCAGCAGTCGAACTGCAGCGGAGATCACCAAGTCATCTGAGGGCAGCAGTCTCACCTTGGCAACAATGCGTGGCGGTATCCTGAGAAGGTTCCTCTTCCATGGGGAGCGAACTCTCTTGGTCATGTCACCACCACCTACCCATGAGTTCGGGGGCGCGACACCAGCAGACTGCCGTCTCTTCTTTGTGGTGACAGACGTCTGTCAGGCGTGAGTCCAGTGGATGCAATCTATTCCTCCTATCCCCGTATTGAAGATACCCAACTGGGGAGCGAGTATCCTCACCTTCATCATCACACCGACGGCTCCGGACAGTCAACTTCTTGTGGTCAGACTCCCACCGAGCACTTGCCAAGGAGATAGGACAAGCCTCTACTCAGAGGCCCGCTAATCCTGAGGCTCCGAGCGCGACTGCCAAGAACGTGCTGTCGTCAGACAGTCCGCTGGCGGTCAAGCAGTCCAGGAGGCCTGGGTGTCTGAGACTGTTCTAGACCTACAATGTGGCATTAATCTCTGAGAACAGCTTTTCGAACCTTGAGAATGTTGTCGCACTAAATTGAGGGAGAAGCTGGTCTCTGTGTCGAAGTAGGGTTTCGGCCGGACGCCCATGATCATATCTCTGTATGCCTTGCCTTCTCGAGATCCGTTGCACAATCGAATCAGACCCCGGCAAATCCGCAACCAGCAACGATGTCTCGAAAGCTTGATTGTATAACTTGAGATAGTCACCCGGACTGAACAAGTCCTCAATCGCAGCATCCTTCATGCCCTCTACGAGGTCTCCTATGGCAACGATTCGTCTATCACTTAGATACCCATCGGATGCCATACGTAGGAGTCTTTGATGACTCGAGCGCTTGGAGTCAACTACCACTGTGACGTTCAAATGCTGTCCTAGCAGAGCTACGAAAGTCGGCACCATTTCAGCTCCGCCCACCGGGACCACGGACCACCGATCATCAAGATGTGTTCGCTCTCCTTGGTTTCTGAGGTAGTCAGATATTACCGTCAAATAGGTGTAATCTGACGTACCTTCCACAACGAGATTGTGTGGGGCAATGAACAGGTGCTGAGCCAAGTCATAGCCCAACGCTCCCTGCAATGGAAAGAGCGTGTCCTTGTCAGTTGTCAGGACATCCTGGGTCACCTTGGCGCCAATCTCAGGGCCGCGATCCTCGATGATTCTGACTCGTTCCAGCTTGTCCGGTTGAATCATGAATGGCGAATGAGTTGTGTAGAAGACCTGGCACTTCACAGCTAGCCTTTCCTCAATGAAACGCAGGAAATCCGCCTGTGCACGCCCATGAAGTCCTAATGCAGGCTCATCGAGTAGGACGACGATGGACGCGGCAGGGTGTTCATACTCTGAGAACGCCGCCAAGAATGAGAAGAACCACTGAAATCCCGAGGAGTGCTTATCGAAGGGGAGTGATAGCGAATGCCTCTCATCCCAAATGCGTATCTTCAACTCGTCAATCGCTGGTTGGCCATTCTGTCTGGTCAAGGTGATGTCGGGCTGCACCCGCAGTTCGGGATTCTGAGTCCAGTACTTGCGGACATCACGAGTGATTGCGTTGGCGACATTCTCCAACTCACGCCTTCGGCGCTCATAGTCCGGGTCAAGGAGGTATTTCTCGTCAGCAGCGGCCGCTCTGAGGAGCGAACGAGCTGTCAATTGGGCATTAGTCAACTCCGCCGGATTCTTCTGAAGCACGTGGGCGATGTTCGCAGAGTACGGCAGGTTACTGTACTGGTCATAGTAGAAGAACTTCGGTATGTATTTCTCAACGAAGTCGAGTATCGCAGAAAGCAAGTCGCCATCTGCCCATTTGGTTGAGAGAACCTTCTTCAG
>JAKQFZ010000793.1 GCA_029558215.1 Candidatus Omnitrophota bacterium | reverse complement strand
GTCGCCTTCAGCGACCCTTACATCGAAGGCTTCATCCGATTCGTTACCTCTTCGAATGCTCCGATTGCTACTGGCTGGAGCGATAGTTGCCAGGTGGGTCTACCTCCCACTGAAAGTGCGCGCCTTTCCACGGCGCACCGGGAGAAACCGGGCTGCGGGCTTTATCCTCAACACATGAGTCACAGGACATTCGCCGAATCGCCAAATCCCTCCGTGTCCGGCAGATAACGTGCCAACCGATGTTGAGCAAAGCTGTCAGACATCCCAAACCAAGAAGAAGTTGATGATGAAACCTAGTATTCATGGAGTCACTCATCCCTAGTGCGAAAAACGCCACAATCAGCCACACAACCAAGTCTCTAAGTCGGAACTTGCACGAAGACCACACAAGGCAAGATATCAGGAAGAGTACGCCCAAGAAAACGCCCCACACTAGCACGATTTGCATCGCTGCGAACTCATGGAATCTGTTGAAAGCCTGATCTGTACCCGCCTGCTGCACCTTCAGCCCTTTCACAGCACACAAGTAACTAGTCCTAGAGAGAATAGAAAGCATCCTCAATGAGAGGGCGGACATAGACTTCCTCCTTGTCAGGGTCGGTCTGCAATTCGATGCTCAGACAACCGATCATTGGGCGTAGCCCCAGTGGCAAGACTCCTGCGCGTTCTGGAGACAACGCCGCAACCGACGTAGACTAGTGCAGCAAGACATGCAATCGCAAAACACAGCATTTGATGCGGTGTTCTGTAACCCATGCCGAATAGAAAGAGCCCAATGATGATCCACTCAACAATGTTCTTTCGCTTGGTCTTGCTATAGGACCATGCAAGGCAAGTGATCAGAGATGCCGTCCCTATAGCAGTAGGAATGATGCTTGCAGGAGACATCATCATGCGTTCACAGAACCAGTCAATTGTCCTTACGGCGTCAACCATCATTGCGTTGAGTTTGTCGGTTGCAAACGAAGTTTCGCCTGACGAACTGAGGACGCTAGATATAAGGAATCTCATCAACATCAATGCATCTCCTTCATTGTTTCCATGGAGCCGGATCGGTTCCAGGAGGAAGCACTCTGGCACAGCTCGAAATCTTGTTTTGAAGATCGTCATATAGGTCCTTGACATCTTCGGGAACCTTGCCACATATTGCAAGACACCCTTGATACTGGGCGTCCAGTGCCTTCAGAGCACGTCCTTTGGTGTCCCGTTCAAGATAGCAGTTTTGAACAAGCATGTCATAGGAATGCCTCCAACCCTCCATGCAGTCCATGCAGGCTTTAGTCGAGCACATGGCTTTTTGAGCACTCTTGAACGTTTGCCAAGCCGAACAAACACCTCCGATGATTATCGGTACTTTCGGGCCAATGATAATCGGGCCAATGACAATGAGAGGCGGAGCCAGCGTTCTCATATCTCCCCCGCAACAGCCTCCAATTGATGTATCAGCAATCGAGCAGCAGCATCCATTGCCACCCGGGTCTCTGATATCTGGGAGACCTGGACCAATAATAGAATATCCACTCCCATGCTGCAGATACATGCCGCGCTCAGGGGAGAACCAGGAGCGTTTGCCGCCGAAGTAGTACAGGGCGACGTCGGAGTCGTATTCACAACCCCAGTTGTGCTTTCTCACCCTCGAATGTCCCCAACTGCCGTTCATCTTCGCTCCAAACGAATCCTGCTCTGTTATTGAACCGTACACCAGCAAGCCCGCGTCGTCAAAGGCGTGGTAGACCGTTCCTGCGCGGTCGGTGGCGTAGACCAGCTCATCGGTTGCGGACGGAGTTCCAGCCTCCCCATGCGGATAGGCAAGAACGATCTCCTTGGTTGCCTTTGTGTACCTCTGCACCCTCCACTGATCATCAGCAGTGATGAACTGGTCGGAGTCTGAATCGTATTTCTCGTCCACTCGGAGTGTGTTGATGCCTTGTTCTTCGTAGCGGTACCAGGAGAGGATCTCGCCGTCCCCGTCGCGTTTGATTCGCGCGGTT
>JAKQFZ010000786.1 GCA_029558215.1 Candidatus Omnitrophota bacterium | reverse complement strand
CTGGCCTGATCGTCGATGGCCTGCACGCTTTCAAGAACAATCTGTGGAAGGCTTGCGATGCGGCCCTCGGACGAGGCGAGCCTATCCAGAAGCCGGACCTGTCGAGAATCCGTGAGGACTTCGAGAACGCCAAGGAAGACTCAGAGTACATGGCCAAGGTGTCGGAGTACGTCATGAAGAGCGACTGGGTTCGCCGAGCGCTCCAGTTCTCTGACCGCTACTTCGGAGGCGACGTGCGTCAGATGACTTACTGTCTGAAGGACGTGAACAACTGGAAGTATTGGTGCGACCTTCGCCGAGAGTACAAGCCTGTCGATTACACGGGCATGATCGAGGAAGAAGACAACACGAAGGTCCAGCAAGAGTGGGCCTGCTCGGGAGGGGCCTGCGAGGTTGATTTCTCTGCCAGAGCCACGAAGTAACAGAAAAGGGCCGGGTTCAACCCGGCCCTTGCCATTTCCGATAACTTTTGATTGGCCTTAGTATGCTTAGATAAGATGTGACCTTGACCACATGGAGGGGATATGGATCGCATCTTGTTGTATGTCTGCATTGGACTCGTTGTGATTGCGAGTTCTTTCGGAGTCTACAAGTTAGTGCATCATAATGATGTCACAATAGCCACGTATGGGCCAGAGGAGAGGATTTACTCGTTTGGTCCCGTGTTGACAACCGAAGGCGGTGTTCGTGAGAGCGTATCCACGAAGACAGGCCCAGTCAAAATCAGACTGTTGATCGTGAAGCATTGCCACGAAAGGATGGCTGACGATGACGCCAACTTGGCGTCTCAAGCAGCCAGTCGGGCAGCTTCCAAAGGTTTAGACATTAAGGTCATTGGCAACACCTATGCTGACAGCATCGGTGAGTTCCAACAGATCATAGAACGTGACGTTAAGAAAGAAGCTGTCCCCGGAGACACCCTGATTGTTCATACAATTGGCCACGGTTTCCCGAACGGCAGCATTCAATTTCTAGGCCCAAGATCTGGCGTGGCCAAGGTGCTCGCCGATGCTGCTGGGAAGAACAGCCAAGAGATTTTGTGGTGGCAGTTGAGTTGTTACGCAGCTTCTCAGCTTCCCAAAATCGACAGTTACCCGGATGACCAACAAAGACTCTTTAGCGAAATCGCAAGCTCGACTCCCGGTAAGACGAGCCCGACGAGAGAGCAAGCTGGCATCATGGGCAAGGTGTTTGACGCCCTCGCAACGAACGACAGGAGCATCGACCCGAACGGAGATCAGGTGATCACGG
>JAKQFZ010000783.1 GCA_029558215.1 Candidatus Omnitrophota bacterium | reverse complement strand
TCTGGTTCGTGCAGGGGAAGCGAGCGGTATGCTCGACGACATTCTGGTTCAGCTGTCAACCTATCTGGAAAAGGCCGCCGCGCTGAAGCGAAAGGTCAAGAGTGCAACGATCTACCCTTCGGTGGTTATCACAGTCGCCATAGCCATTGTGGCACTTCTGATGATCAAGGTTATCCCGGTCTTCAAACAGATATTTGAGGGTTTTGGATCGGAACTTCCCAAACCGACACAGATTGTTATTGCCATAAGTGACTTCATGACCAAGTATTACTATATCGCGGCCGGTGGACTTATTGCGGGGGTGTTTCTTCTCAAGAAGTACATTTCCACCTCCTCCGGTAGATACAATTTTGACTCCATGCTGCTGAGGCTCCCTGTGATGGGAGCGCTTTTTCGCAAGGTTGCCGTCGCCCGATTCACGAGAACTTTTTCAACGCTTCTTCGAAGTGGAGTCAACATCCTTGTGTCTCTGGACATTGTTGCCAGAACGGCAGGCAACATGGTTGTTGAGAAAGCCATTGACAAGACACGCGCAAGCATCAAGGAGGGCGAGAATATCGCCCGACCGTTGATCGAGTCCGGAGTGTTCCCCCCGATGGTCACCCGCATGATCGACGTCGGGGAGCGCACTGGTGCTCTCGATGACATGTTGGGCAAGATCGCTGACTTCTACGAGGAGCAGGTGGACACAGCCGTCAACGGTCTGACCTCGATGTTGGAACCCGTGATGATCGTGTTTCTGGGAATTGTGGTTGGTGGCGTCGTCATCGCCATGTTCATGCCCTTGTTCAAGATGACCACGATTCTCAAGGGTACCGGCTAGACCGACAGACACTATCTCAGGTTGGTTCGATTCACGCCCTCCGTGCCAAAACGGGGGGCGTGTTGATCCAGGGAATTGTGCAGAAGGTTGAATTCATTGGGACGCGTTTACGTCGCATTGCTTCACTATCCAGTCTATGATCGACGAAGACGGTCGGTTTCAACGTCTTTGACGAGTATGGATGTGCATGACATCGCACGCAGTTGCAAGACATACGGTGTGCATGCCTACTACATCGTCCAACCCCTCCGAACCCAGAATCTTCTTGCCCGGAAAATCGCCGAGTATTGGCAGAGAGGCCCGGGCGGAGGTTTTAACGCCAACAGAAAGGAAGCTCTGGAACTGATTCGGGTCACCGAGTCCGTTCAGGAAATGCAGGATCAGATTCTTGACGAGACGGGCCTGGAGCCGATCTACGTGGCAACTGATGCAAAGAGATACCCCTGGTCACAGAGTTTCAGCACGGTTCGCAACAAGATCCGAGATTCAGATGAACCGTTTACTCTGCTGTTTGGAACAGGAGACGGATTGGATGAATCGGTCATCACGGAGTCCGACATCCTTCTGGAGCCTATCGAAGGCCCAACCGACTACAACCATCTTTCCGTTCGCGGTGCGGCAGCCATCATTCTGGACAGACTCTTGCGCGTTGACCCATAGATGGAGGGAGAGTCAGACGTTCCTGGTTCCTTATGGCAAAGTGAGGCATCCACCTTCCGCAGAGGCACACGAAAGGCAGCTGTGATGTGTATGTCGGGCGAGGCTCTCTTCCTTTGTCAGAGAGGATTGTCGCTGACATATTCATATCGTCCTTCTCCTGAGAAGATTGCGCAGAAGGTCTTGTAGACTGAATGAGGCGCGGTGGCAAACCAACCTTCATCAGGGCTCCAGCGCAGATATTCTCTCAGACCGTTCTTTTTGACCGACCAGAGATTCTCGGGCAACAGGATGCGCTTCCCCAGATGCGCTCCCCCTTTAAGTACGTGCTGGTAGTGTATTCCACTGTGGAAATAGAACACCGTCTCAATCGAACAATCTCGGGCAGCCTGTTCGGCTCCATGTGCCATTGCCCAGTGATCGTTGGGCGGAGGGGCAAACTCGTATGGAGCCATCGTAAAAACCACATCAGGGGAAAGACGCTTGAAGTAGTGCGAAGCCACTTCAGCGTACCGCGCCACACGATCCTCAGGGGACAACTCCCTGCCACCCAAAGCGATCTGCCCATCCTTGATCGCACACGGTGAACTGGGATCATGATATGCCAGATGAATCCGTGAAGAAGACACACCCAACTGCTCTGCAACGGAGAGGAATTCGCGATCACGCTGTCTTCCCCAAGAGACGGAGCCTCTTCCGCCAAGGCGTTCGGGATCCGGCTCCATCTTGAAACGGTCTGCGAGATCTGGATGATGGTGCAGTTCTCCATTCTCTTTTTCTGTCAGTGAGGCATCATGCGCCAACAGATCGGCTTCTCGTTCCGGATCTATTCCGACAAACCGACAACACGAGGAAAGTCCGCTGACTGTCAGGGCGGATAGCGTTGACGCGCCATCCGTCACCAGAACCAGATCAAGAGATTCGGCAACCTCACACGCCCAGGCAATACTCCCACCCATTCCGATGACTTCGTCATCCTGGTGAGGGACGATGGCAAGAACACGTTTTCCAAGAAGCCTTTCTCGCATCAGTTAAGCCCTTTCTTCTATAGACAGACAGATATCAGGATAAATATGGCATACGTTGCTCAGACAATCCACCATTCGACCTCTTCGTCTCAGACAACAGAGATTGACAGGACACTGCGAATTCTCACTCTGGCTTGCCAACTCGGAAGGGTGCGTGTTACAGATTGAGGCAGCAACAAGCCTGGAATGAAAATGGGTGAACCTGTCAACGTTCTCATGCTGAATTACGAGTACCCGCCTCTCGGTGGCGGTGCCGGCAATGCAACGGCATACTTGCTCCGTGAACTGACAAACCTTGACGACGTTTCAGTCACACTTGTCACCTCATCAACTACATCAGAGCGAGTCGAACGGATCTCGGATCGTATCTGGATTCACTTTCTGGACATCGGGAAGCGAGGGAATCCCCACTATCAGAGCAACCGCGACTTGCTCACCTATTCATGGCAGTCCCTTCGACACTGTCGTGGTCTCATCCGATCGAACGCCTACAATCTCTGCCATGCCTTCTTTGGCATCCCGTCTGGAGTCATCACCAGGATGCTTGGGCTTCCCTATATTGTTTCGCTCCGTGGCTCCGATGTCCCTTTCTACAATGAGCGATTTCGGATCCCTGACCTTTTGTTGTTCAGAAGACTTAGCGTCCGAGTCTGGCGCGATGCTGCAAGGGTAGTCGCCAACTCCCAGCAACTTCGCTCACTGGCACTACAGTCATCGCCTCAGCAGAAGATCGAGGTCATTCCCAACGGCGTGGATGTCGCTGAATTTCAGCCGGCACCGTGCCCTTTGGATCCAACTGAGATGCGGATTCTCTGTGTCTCGAGACTCATTGCCCGAAAGCGGATTGATGTGCTGATCAAATCTCTGGCCATCGTAAGAGATCTTCCAGTTTCCCTGACACTTGTGGGGACAGGCAATGAGGAATCCCAACTTCGCCAAATGGTGAAAGAACTGAACCTGGGACAAATTGTCCGATTTGAAGGGTATGTCTCTCATGATTGTATCGCGAAAGTCTATCAGCAGAGCAATCTGTTTGTTCTGCCCTCTGCAAACGAAGGCATGAGCAACACTGTGCTTGAGGCGATGGCTTGTGGGCTGCCAATTCTCATGCGACAGACTGGAGGCACCGAAGAGTTGATTCAGGACGGAAGCAACGGCTTCGTGCTTCATTCGGGTTCATCAGACGAGATCGCGGGACGGATTCGCCTGTACTGCGAAAGACCCGAAATGCTCTCAATTCATGGAAAGGCGTCCAGGAAGATCGCAGAGTCCCTCAGCTGGCGGAATGTGGCGCAAGACTATCATCAGTTATACCTCACCATTGCTGAGAGGCGGCTGTCTCTCAGGAATTCACGCGTTCTCGAATCTGGGAGGCAAGGAAGATGAACTGGCGAAGTCCCTTGCTTCGATTGGCATTTGAGGCCAAGGCTCTTCGGTGGGGTGCCGAGACAAATGTGAACCGACTCTTGGCCAAAGCAGCGGACTTGGGCAAAGCCGAAAAGCACCAGATCAAATCACGTCAGCACCAACTGCTGAAGGAGCTGATTCTGCACTGCGATGCCCATGTTCCCTACTATCGAAAGATTCTCAGAGAGTGCGAGTTGATTGAGAACAACGAAGTACATCTCGAACGATTCTCTCAGGTTCCATTCCTCACCAAGCAGATCATTCGCGAACAAGGCCGTGCTCTCATCAGTGAGGATTGTCCCCGTCGCGGCAGTTACCCCAATACATCCGGTGGCTCGACGGGAGAGCCCGTCCGGTTCCTTCAGGATGCACGCTACAAAGCACACAACTGGGCTGATGTTCTCCTCTACAACCGAGTCTTGGGAAAAGAGCTGGGAATGCGGGAAGTCAAACTCTGGGGATCGGAACGTGATATTCTCCAAGGCGGAACCGGTTGGATCACACAGATGGGAAACTTCCTCTACAATCGGCTGCTTCTGAACAGCTTTTTGATGACGCCCGATCTGATGCGCGAGTATGTGTCAAGAATCAACCATTTCAAACCGTACTCACTATGGACCTATGTGGAATCAGCGTTTGAACTTGCTCGATTTGTTGACCGTGAGAAACTGTCCCTCGTGCCTATCCCGGTCACGATCACCACAGCGGGCACCTTGACGGAATCGGTTCGTGAGTTTATTGAAAAGCACCTTCAAACCAAGGTTCATAATCAATATGGATCTAGAGAGGTCGGCCCGATCGCCTGCGAGTGTCCTATGCGCAACGGGCTTCATCTGTTCGAGTGGACGATTCTTCTGGAAACTGTTGACGAGAAAGGCCAGAGCACCGAACCTGGCAAGGAGGGAGAGATCGTCGTCACACTGTTGAGCAACTACTCGATGCCTCTGATTCGATACCGCATTGGAGACAGAGGGACTCTTACTGAGCGATCCTGTCCCTGTGGGAGACAGACTCGACTGCTGGAAACAGTGTCCGGTCGGATCGTGGATCACTTCCGGCTGTCCGACGAAACGCTTGTGGGCGGGGAGTATTTCACGCATCTGCTGTATCATCGCCCGTGGGTTCAGAAGTTTCAGTTCGTTCAAGACCGATTCGATCATGTTTCTGTCTATCTCGTTGTGGAACAACAGCCGCAGCCCTCTGAACTGGATGAGATCCGATCCAAGGTCCAAGTCGTCATGGGTAAGCAATGCGAGGTAACCTTTCAGTTCGTTGAAGAAGTGCCACCAACGACCTCAGGAAAGAGGCGCTACACGGTCTGCGCCATCGCGAAAGAGCAATCATGAACTCAGGCACAAACAAGTCACGGATGAGATATGTCTTTCAAACTTCCCAGTTTGTGCTGGCAGTGATCTTGATCGTCTTTCTTCTCTGGAAACTGGACATTGGGGAAGTCCTGAAGGCATTTCACACTCTGAGTGTTGGATGGTTGCTGCTGTCATGGCTTTGCATTCTCAGCGTCTTCTACTGTCGAGCGCTGGTGTTGTGTTGGATTGCAGAAAACAAAGCACGACTCGCACCGACACGGGTATTTCTGTTGAACATTCTTGGCAGTTTCTTTACCAATTTCCTGCCGTCACGCGCCGGGGGCGATTTGGTCAAGGGCGTCTATCTTGCAGAGTATTTTCCTTCGATGAGCGATGCCTATGCAGCCATGATCCTGCAGAGGCTTGTCGGTATTGTTGGAGCTTTTGCCGTTATCGTGATCGCCACGCTGGTGCTCTTTCCCTTCAAGCAGGCGCTGTGGGTGCTTGTGCCTGCTGTTGTTATCGTGGCAGGCATATCTGTCCTGGCGAAGTTCAGTGAATTGTGGGAGACACACAGAAAGAGTTCTTGGGCTATGAGGATGGAGCGGTTCGTCATCACTCGGCTCATGCTGCGACTTGTTGATGCGATGGTCATCTACCGACATGAGAAGAGGCGGTTTGTTGCACCATTTCTGTTCTCCATGGCCATCACCTGTCAGGGAATCCTTGGTGCTTTTCTGGCTGGGCGTGCAGTGGGCAGTTCGGCGACATTCGCCCAGATATTCGTCGCCTCGACGGCCGCCCAGATAAGCGCATTCATCCCGCTCACACCGGGGGGGCTTGGTGTTGGAGAGAGCTCTTTTGTTCTGGCATGTCTTTCCTTTGGCGTCCCAAAGGAAGAGGCCTTTGCCACAGCAGTTCTGGTTCGGCTCATTCTTGTCTCCATCAGCCTTCTCGGAGGAGCGTTCTACTTGTTTAACCCCATCAGGAGAAACGAACCATGAGTCGGGAAGGACTCCTGCGGCGCTATCGTCCTTTTTACCTCCTTGCACGACTGGCTCGAAGGGTGCTCCCTTACTGTCTTTCACAAAAGCTCTTGTCTCGGCGCTCAGTACCTGCCGCCCAGTTGTACTGTGGGAAGGGAAACTGCTCGTGGACGTATTTGAGAATCATCCAGCAGACCGATTTGTCTCTTTTGTTCGAACGGCCGGAGAGTCTTGTCGTCCTGGAGACAGGCACTGGCTTTGACAACCCACTGTCAGCACCGTTGTTGCTGACAGGAATCAGACAGTTACTACTGCTTGAACCCTATGTCGGTGCCAGAGCCGATCATCATCGTCTTCAGGAACGTCTTCGATATCTCGTGGATTGCGCCGAGTCAGATCCCGAATTTCCGCTCTCCAGGCGACAGACTGTATCTGATTTGTTCGGTCAAAACTCGAAGCCCCACCAAATGCCCGCCAACGTGCAGATTCTTGACCGATTCTGGGAAGACACGGGTTTGCCTGATGGTTCTGTTGATCTGATTCTTTCTGCCTCAGTGCTGGAACACCTCAGAAAGCCTGATGCAGTCTTGAGGGAATCGTCAAGAATCCTCAGACCAGATGGCTGGATGCTGCATCTTGTTGACCTTCGTGACCACTTCTTTCGGTATCCTTTTGAGATGCTGAAGTACTCCCCCCGGGCATGGTCTCTCCTGACAACCCACACGGGAGGCTCAGGATTCCAAAATCGCTGGCGACTCCCTCAGTGGCTCGATGCGCTCGAACAATGCGGGTTCAACACCCAGGTTATTCCTCAGTTGACTCTTCGGGATGAGATGTTGCTAGAACGGCCTTTTTTCCACTCCGACTTTCAGGGATTCTCTGATGGGGATCTGCAAATCGCCGTAGCTATTCTGGTTTCGAGAAGAGGATCTACTGTAAACCTGCCTACCCAATCCTGAATTGGTCATCCTTCCGAAAGATTCTCGGGCGAACCACACCTATCCTGGCGAGCACAAACTGGAAGGAGACGCCAAGAACTCCCAATCCATACTTCAAACTGCGGCGAAAGTTGATTGATGAGGCTTCGGAAAAATACCTTGTTGGGCAGGACACTTCGCCGATTCGGTATCCAAAATAGTGTGCCTGAACGAGAATCTGATTATCGAAGATGAAGTCGTCATCATTGGCTTCCAAAGGAAGCGTGCTCAGAACTTCCTTCGAGAATGCTCGAAAGCCAGTGTGATACTCCGAAAGTTTGTGACCGATCAGCAGATTCTGAACCAGAGTCAGGAATCGGTTGGAAATGTACTTATAGAGGGGCATACCTCCCCGCAGCGCATCACCTCCCAGAATGCGTGAGCCCAAGGCAATGTCATAGTGTCCCGATGCAACCATCGAAGCCAGAGCGGGGATCAACTTGGGTGTGTATTGATAGTCTGGATGAACCATCACGACGATGTCTGCGCCTGCTCCAAGCGCTGCTCTATAGCAGGTCTTCTGATTGCCCCCATACCCCTTGTTCTCGTCGTGGACAATCGAGG
>JAKQFZ010000760.1 GCA_029558215.1 Candidatus Omnitrophota bacterium | reverse complement strand
ATGCAGAATGCTCGCTGAATCTGCAGGCGAGGACACAGAATAGTTGGGGTCTAGGATAAGACCTCTCGTAGGCCACAAAGTGAAAGGAGTAGGACTATGTACAAGATTGAGAAGACGGGTTACGGTTTCAGGCTGACGTTTGCTGGAGCGATTCCAGCGGAGGAGATGACCAAGTGGGTTGAAGAGTCCAAGACTGCGTTGGCAGGTAGATCAGGTGGGTTCCAGCTCCTGGTTGACATGAGAGAACTCAAGCCACTGGCACCGGATGCACAGCAGACCATGCTCCAGGGACAGCAGTTGTACAAACAGGCTGGCATGGGTCGCTCCGCGGTGATCCTCAGCAGCTCCATCCTGACAATGCAGTTCGTGCGACTGGCAAAGGAAAGCGGCATTTATCAGTGGGAGCGCTATCTGGACGCTTCAAAGAATCCCAACTGGGAGGCTCAGGCTTTGGCTTGGCTGGAGAAGGAACAGGATCCAGACAAGAAATGAGGGACAAGCGCCCTGTGGAGTATAGACTCCAGGGCACTGGTCAGCGAGAATGAAAGGAGAGCGCTCTTGGCTCTCCTTGCCTTTTCGTTCCAAGCGTGAGGTCTGCTACTGCTTGAACTGGTAAAAGACGTAACGAAGGTAGCGTTTGGATTCAAACTGAGGACAGAAACCGAGAATGGATTCTGTGCTTCCTATGAGCAGATAGCCATCTTTTTCCAAAACTCTTCCAATGTTATTGAACAGCTTCCTTCGGTCGTCATCATTGAAGTAAATTGCGACATTTCGACAAAAGACGATGTCGAATCTCCCGAGTGCGGAGAAGTCTTCCAGAAGGTTCATCCTTCTAAATGTGGCCAGGGAGCGAATCTCGTCACTGATCTTCCAGCCGGATTCGTTCTTGACAAGAAACCGCCTGATTCGCTCGGGCGACAATCCCCTTTCCACCTCCAACTGGCTGAAATACCCAAGACTTGCAGAGGCAACCGCTTTGTTTGATATGTCTGTTCCCAGAATGCGTATGTTGTAAGCGGACAAGTCACCGAGTATCTCCTTGAGGGTCATCGCAATGCTGTAGACTTCCTGCCCCTTGGAGCAGGCAGCGCTCCAGATGCGGATCGGGATTGGCAAACCGGGGGACGTCGTCTTCTTTCGCTTGTCCACGAGGTCTGGGATGATCTTGTACTGCAGCAGTTCGAAAGGTGCGCCATCGCGGAAGAACGAGGTCTCGCCAGTTGTTATGGCATCCACAAGTTTTTTGGTCAGTTCCAGAGAGGAGTCCGTCTTGATTTTGTAATACAGTTCACTGAATGAAGCGGAGCCTGTTTGAGCCAGGAGATCCACAAGTCGTGTTTCCAAAAGATAAGTCTTACTCGAATCAAGAGCGATCCCGCTGACAGAGCGAATGTAGGAGGCGAAAACCTGATACTCATCAGGGCTCACCTTGATCATTGGAAAACCCTCTTGCAGATCTCCTCAGCGATTTTGTTGAGAGGGACGATGATATCAATGGCTCCCAGTTGAATCGCTTCCTTGGGCATACCGAACACGACACAGCTGCCCATGTCTTGCGCAATGGTAATGCAGCCGGTCTGTCGCAGGGTTCTTGTGCCGAGTGCTCCATCATTTCCCATTCCGGTCATGATGATTCCAATTGCTCTCGCGGGAAAAGACTCGGCTACGGACCGAAAGAGATAGTCCACTGAAGGTTTGCAGTGGTTTTCTGCAGGGTCATCCGTGATGCGCAGAACGATACTGTCGTCAATCCTCTCAACTTTCATCTGCCTGCCTCCAGGGGCGAGGTAAACAACATTTGGCATCAGAGGCTCCAGATCCTGGGCTTCCTTAACATGCAGAGCACAGGATTCGTCTAGTCGCGACGCCAGGGCACCTGTGAAGCCGGGAGGCATGTGTTGAACGATCACAACGGGCAGGTTGAGGTTTTCAGGGAGTTCTGCCAGCAGGAACTGGAGAGCGTTGGGACCTCCAGTGGAAATCCCTATTGCAACCAGTTCGGGTCTCTTTCCTGCAAGATGCGTCATTCTGTCGCGGACTGAGGAGAGGGATGTCTTTTGGGCTGAGCTGGTTGCAGGTTCGAGTGTCTGCGCTGTCTAGATCGGAAGAGCGTCG
>JAKQFZ010000747.1 GCA_029558215.1 Candidatus Omnitrophota bacterium | reverse complement strand
GACTATGGTGGATACGTTGCCACCGCCGCAGGGCAGATCATGACTTTCGGCACGACCGCAGTAGACGTTTCTGGTTTCGTGCCCAGAGTTGGCAGAACGATTACCGATCTGCTGTTGGATCGCGAACAGGATGGTCTCTATGTCCTGTATGACAACGGCGCGATTGATACGTTGGGCAATGCCACTCGCTTCTCTCTGAGTCCTATTCTTGCGGGTGCCAGAGCCGTTGCCTTGCGATTGTCATCGAGCGGAAATGGGCTGTATATGTTGGACAGCTATGGTGGCGTCTACGCGGTTGGCGATGCAGGATCGTTCGGCTCTGAAGTTCCGTACTTCGGCTTTGATGTGGCGCGAGGCTTCATTGTATCCGCCACCAACTCCGGACTGGCTGTTATGACTGGCGACGGTCGTGTACACCCATCCCGAGGGGTTGCCGTCGCGCGCGACTACAATGTTTCACCAAGCTATCAGGATATCTTCCGTGACATTGAAGTCATCGGTGGTAAGAAGATTGCCATCCTCAACATGCTGGAAGAGATTTACTCCGCGTTGGAGCGAGAAGATCTGATCGCGCTGATGAGACACATCTCACCGAACTACTTTGACGAAAACTACAACACTCGTGCGCTCTATGAACTTGCGCGTCGCAACTTCTTTGACTTCTACATGACCAGGGAGTGGAAGATTAGCGCCATGAGGGACAATCCTCTCATCATCATCGCCGGACCAAAGGCTTACGCCACCGTGTATGAAGACTGGAGCTTCTACATTCCTTCACTGACATCGGTGCGTCTTGATCGTCCTGTTGGTGGTGGAGGAGGTGCCTTCTCTCTGGCGGTGAATTTCGTGGTTCCGTTCACCCAGGTCTTCCGTTGGTATCTCAACGCCGACACCGAATGGAGATACTACGGCATGAAGCTGAATGTGTACGACCTGGATCACGAAGGAACGGAGTTTGACCCGCGTTTTGACCGTGAAGTGCGCACTTACGGAGCTTTGCCGAGTCAGGGATCCGAGCGTCTTGACTATGAAGGAGCGGGCACTGGTCCAAAATTCGACAACCGTTACCAGTACTTCTTCAGCGAGGGTCCAAACGCGAATGGTCAGGCAGGACCGTTTGATGTGAACTGGATGTACTACGATGGAGACATCGTTTCGGCTTCTGGTTTTGAATCCCACTGGGAGTTCGATCTGGAGAACGGAACTTGGGCGGTTACACGCTCTGACTTTATCCAGTTCCTGTTTGCACACGGTGTTTCCGGGGCAACCGACACGACTGGTGAGGGAACAGGTTTTGGTGGTGGCTTTGACTTTGTCCAGCGAGCCACGGTCATAGACGACAACGTCAAAAAGATCTCCCACGTTCGTTATACTGGTGGGAGTCTGTCCTCTCCGTTCTATCCGAACCAGGGTGGAGTGGTTGACCTGACCGAAAGTATCCCGGATATGTTCACTGGAATCTATCCGACCAGCTTTGATGAGGTCACTGTTGCAGAGATACGAAACATTGCTGACGTCTACTGGAGCCAGAGCGTTCCTGTGGTGCCCCCACAGGAAGATCCTGAGTTCAGAACGCATATCTATGCGGTCAAGTTCCCTGGAACCAAGCAGCCGTTTGGCTTGATCCAGGTTCTTGGATCGCTCACGGGGGACATGGATGGTATCTACTTCCGGTGGCGCTATCGGGATGATTTCCGACTGTCACCTTAGTGGGTGTCCCGGTTCTGGGATCTGAATCGGTTTTGCCGAAAGCCTCTCTTTGTGAGAGGCTTTCGATTTTCGGGCTCTCTTCGAATTCCGAGCGCTTCTGATGCGTCTCATTGAAGAGCAGTGCAGGACGTGATATACATACTGCCTATGAAATCAGATCTGTTCACACAAAGACAGAGGTTTTACCGATGAGTCAAACCGTGGTAGTCGTTGTCTGTGTTGTGGTCTTGGTCGGCATCGTCGGGGTGAGCCTTTTTCTTCGTGCCCACAACGAACGACACTACGACTTGTCGGAGATCAAACTCCAGCCAGCCATCAGTCTTCGGGAAAATCCCCCTGAGACCATTGCCGTGGAGCTTTCGGACAGCGAGAAGTTGTTGGAAGATTTTCTACCCTTGGTTCGGGAGAAGGCCGCTTCGGTTGCCACCGAATCGTCACCGGAAATCGTCATTGAGAAGACAGATCGAGACATCCTTTTGGAAAAAATCGCCAAATGGAACTATCGCTCGTTCATGCAGGTGGGGGATCAGAAGTCGGGGACTTTTGAAAATGACGAAACTTCTCAGTCTCTCCAAGTGACAGAGGGCTATGAGTTTGATGGAGTCGAATTTGTGCGGTTGACGGAGAATATGGCAGTTGTCGCTCTGGGGAGTGCATCGGAGACGCTGTCCCTGGTGCTCAAGCAGGAGCCTCCTCCTGTCGAGGAGAAGGCGACTTCAGGGCCACCCAGCAAAGAGGAGCGCGACGAGCGACGTCGAAGGTACCAGGAACAGATCATGCCGACTTTTCAGCACATCGCCGCGCGGTATACGCCGCTTCCCTGGGTGACTATACGGACAACGCCTCCTTCTCCTGAAGAGGTTCAGACTGCGGTTGCCGCCTACTACGAAACCATGAGGCCGACCATCGAAGCCAGCACCAAGATTCCTGGTCATCCTCCTTCGGATGAGCCGCTCAGTGAGGAAGAGGAATCACGGCGCGCCGAGTGGGTTGCAACACAGATTGCCGTCATGCGGGAGCGACACGCAGAGCCTCAGGATGGGTCTTCCGGTGAGTCTGACAATCGCCGTCGCGGGCGTCCGGTGCCGGCTCCAAATCAGACACCGCAGGAAATGCTTGAGCCGACCGATGATTTGCAAGACTGATGTGTCGAGCACTGGAACCTGTCCCTCAGCCACTCGTGTGAGGCGTTCGGAGAAGGGAAGCGTTCTTTCTGATGTTCGCGTTCGTATGAAGGATTGGGAATCAAGGAGATTTGAGAGATGAATCGGGTCTTGTTGGCAGTTCTCGTCGCCCTCGTCTGCATCGTGGGCTTGGTGTTGATACTTGTGCAATCCTCAGATCGGCTGGAGATGACACCGATCACTGTCTCACCGTCTATCTCACTTCGAGAGGAACAACCGGGAGATATTATGGCGCTCGCGCAAGAGGACAAGAAGGATTTCCTGGAGTCTCTTCGATCTCAGCCAGCGGGCACGGAACACTCTGAACCCTCTGACATCTACGAAGCGACGGATGAACCGGACTATTCAGCCCTGCTGAGAGCGAAGACGGCGCAATGGATTTACCGAACCTTCAGTCAGATCGGTGACACGAAGATAGCCACCATGGAAAACAACGAAACAGGGCATCAGTGGGAGGTGCATGAAAAGGAAGTCTATGATGATGTTATCATTGACGATCTGGCCTACAACCGCTGTATCGTGAGATTGGAAGACGCCACCGCGGAAATCCCATTCTCCCCGAAACTGACCATCAACATAGATGACATTTTCAGCCGCCCCCCAACCGAAGAGGAGATTGCCGAGAGGGTGGCGTACTACGACAGGCATGTCAGGCCGACCTTTGAGGCGATGGCAAAGAACTACACTCCCATGCCTCACCAGACGATGCCCGTGCCTCTTTCTCCAGAGCAGCAAGCGACCAACGTCGAGCATTATATGCAGAATATCGCTCCCACTTTCATTGAGCGCGCCAAGTCCTATACACCAAAACCGGGTGAGAAGATGCCCGTCAGGCCTGCCAGTACCCAGGAAGTGGAGATCAACGTCAAGAAGTATTTGGCAACCTATCACCCAACTCAGTTGGCGACCATGTATCCTGAATGGAGGAAGTACTTTGAAGATAGAGAGGTATGGGATAGAAACTACGGGGGGACTCCTGTTCCATCTCCCAACCAAGCGCCTCCTTCCAACGAGTAATAGAACATCGGGAGTTGATTACGTGAAGAAGAACAGCGGAGATCGTTTCTTGTGCGTTTGCTTGCTTTTTGCCCTGGTTCTGGCTGGTTGTTCTCCGAAGGCCGAGCAGTCATCCGACCTTTCCCAGAGTAAGAATGAATCCGAGCCTGTCAAGACGGTGCCAACGGTTTTGGACGATGACCCCATTGTCGCGGAGTTCGGCGAAAAAGGTATCATTCGCTTCAGTGCCCTGTTGACTTTCACCAAGAACAAGGAAGACAACGTGATGCCGATTCGTGCTGAGGACACGAGGGTGTCGTTGATCAAGGAACTTCGATTGAAGACCCTTCAACAGCTGATGGACAGCGAACTGATCTATCTGGAAGCTGAGAAGCAGGGGATCTCCCTTCCCGAAGAAAGTCTGAACAACATGATCCAGGAGATGATCCAAAAGAACTATGGAGGCTCCGAGGAAAAACTGCTTCAGACTCTTACCGAGAAAGGCATGGACATGGCCAAGCTCCAGGAGGCGCTTCGAAAGCGGTTCATGACCGATGAGCTGGTCAGGCGAACCGTGAGCGAGAATGTTCGTGTGGATGAAGCCGAACTGGAACCTTACTATCAGCAACACCTGAAGGAGTTCACGAGGCCGGAATCTTCCGATGTTCATTTCCTTGTCATCAAGGCGTCGTCTCCGGAAGGCAAGCAGGAGGCCAGAGCGAAGATCGAATCATTGCGTTCCGAGATTGTGGCATTGCTTGAGAACGAGCAGGATATGACGGCGAAAGTCGAGCGAGTGGTGGCATTCTGTCGAGAGCATTCCCAGGATGAGAATCGTCAGGGAGGCAGCTGGTGGAAAGTCTTTGGGCGGGGAGGCCACATTGACCGCGGTCTGGAGGAGGCTGCTTCAGAAGCGCCATTGGGTCAGTTCGGTTCGATCTTTGAACTTGAGAAAGCGCCAGGCTATGTGACCGCCTTCAAGAAGGAGTACTCGCCTGAAGAGACTCAACCGTTTGAAGATGCCAAGGCTCAGATTGAGAGAATCCTACGGAAAGAGCGTCGAGATACTGCCTACGCCGACCTGCAGCAGCGCGTGAGGACATCGGGCAACATCAGGATCTATGAAGACGTGCTTTACTCAAGAATTCCTGAGGGGGACAGGCTGGAAACCTCCAGTGATCCCATGGCGCAAGAAGAGACCTCAGGCTCCCATGGGGGAGATCATGATCCTTTTCAAGGAGGCTACGCACGATAATGCCGGAACAAGAACTGACACTGGCGGATATTCTTGGTCTCTTGCTGAAGAGATGGGGCGTTCTGGTGGTGTCCTTTGTTGTCGCTTTTGTTGTCGTTCTCTCCCTGACGCATGTACTGCCAGACATGTACCGTGGTGAAGCGACTCTTCTGGTCATGAGTTCAAAGCTTCGCAACAAGCAGATGGGGCAAGACTATCTCGGACTCACTGTGGAGAGTTTTCTCAGTCTGGTCGCAAACAAACAGGCACTGTCGAATTTGTTGGATGAAGTTGTCGCCTACAAGAACGCGCATCCGGAAACTCCGCTGCCGCAGAAGATGACACTTCGGGACATCTCAAGAAGAGTCCGTGTTGCAGAAGTCCGCAACAGCCAATGCATCAGTATCAAAGTGGACATGGAAGTGCCGGAACTCGCCAGTGATCTTGCAAACCGTCTGGCGGATCGGGCTGTCGTGGCGAATTCGGAACTCTTGGGGATGGATTCGTTGGATTCGGTGCATCATATTCAGACTCGCGTGACCAGTTCGTCTGACGAACTGCAACTGGCAATGGATGCTCTCCTGGAGTTCAAGAAAAGGGCACGTACGGAAGAACTCGACATGGCCGTGCGAATTGCCTTCGGCCAGATTGAAGCGTGGGAAGTGGAGAAGCAGAATCTCGAAGTTCGCATCCGTGAAGCACAACAGAAGGTGGATGCTCTCAGCGCTGAGTTGAGCGGCCTGGAGCCTCGGATCTCATTGAGAAAAGTGGTTACAGAGAATCCCGAAC
>JAKQFZ010000742.1 GCA_029558215.1 Candidatus Omnitrophota bacterium | reverse complement strand
CTGGCCTTTGTCTTTCCCGTGAGAGGGCGTTTGACTTCTCGGTACGGTTGGCGAACGAGGCCAATGGGACCTACGGAAAGGAAGCATTTCCACACGGGAGTTGACATTGCCGCTCCGCACGGACGGACGATTTCTGCGGCGGAGTCTGGTCAGGTGTTGAGTGCCTGCTATGCCGGGGCGCTTGGCAACAGTGTGTTGATCTCACACCGTTCTGGGTACAGTACGCTCTATGGTCATGCAGCCAAGATGCTCGTACGACCTGGCCAGTATGTTAAGAAGGGTGAGACCATTGCCTTGGTCGGTTCAACAGGCCGTTCAACTGGGCCTCATGTGCATTTTGAGGTCCTCAAGAATGGCAAACACATAGATCCCATGCAGGTGCTTCACTAGGCGCCGGTTTCCGTCATACCTACGCTTCCCAATTCAAAACTAGTCTTGATGTTGCTGGTTTCCAAGTATCATGAGGTTGCTCGATCAGGAATCATACCGCTGAAGTTTACACGGTTGGTCAAGTTCGCCCTTGCGGTCGGTTTCAAACCATTCCAGTCAGTATCCGACGGTGACAGCCCTCTTCCCTGTGCCTGTCTCATAGTGCATCTGCAAACGAGATTCCTGTGCAAGGCACCCATCCGGCTGAACAAGAGACATCTCAGTTGCTGAAATGGGTTAGCCTGAGACTCTTGTGTTCCCAGTTCTTGCCGGAGTCATCCATCATGCCGGGAGCCGGTGCTTTCTTCAACTGCCGTTGGGGTTCCACTGACTGGCGAACAGCATCAAATCCAGCATATCCGTCACACCATCGCCATTGAGGTCTGTCTGTGCATCTCCGGTCGTATTGAGCATTTTCAGCAAGACCATCAAATCTCTACCGTCAATGTCACCGTCACTGTCAAAATCCGCAGAACGTGTTTGTGGTGTCGGAGTTGCCGTTGGGGTATTGCTTGGAACAGTCACCCCGCTGGTTGTTGGTGTTACCGTCGGACTCCATGTTGGGGTAGTGCTCGGTGTCCGTGAGGGAGTGTGTGTCGGTGTTCGAGACGGAGAGTTGGTTGGAGTTCCCGTCGGTGAATTTGTGGGTGTGGCTGTTCTGGTTGGAGTCACAGTCGGAGTATTTGTGGGGCTGAAGGCCGGATTGTCCGTTGGAGAATTCGTAGGTGTTGAGGACACAGTCGGCGTTGGAGTGGCCGAAGGAGTGCCCGTAGATGTCGGCGTCTCAGTGTGCGTGTAGGTAGGTGTTGAGGAGGGGGTCACTGTTGGGCTATTCGTGCTGGTGCGTGTTGGGGTTGCTGAGGGGGTATTTGTTTGAGTCGGTTGACCTTCATCCGTTGGCGTTGCTGTGGGCGTATCGGTCCCTGTTGGCACCGCTTCATCTGTCGGGGTTGGCGTCCTGGACGGCCTTATGAAACTCGTCGGAGTGGACGTCGGAGTATCCGTTTTCGTTGGTTTGGTGATCCCGGTGGGTGTGTCCGTGAATCTCGGAATTCGGGTCGGTGTTTGTGTGGGCGTAGCCGTTGGCGTGTCCTCAGGCGTGTTCGTATAAGTGAAGGTTGGAGTTGCCGTAGGAGTCAAAGTCCGAGTATTGGTTGGAGTTCGCGTTCGCGTTGCGGTGCGTGTGGGTGTCGGTGTGTAGCTGGTCAGCATGGTGGACAACTGGTAGTTGCCTTTGCCACTGTATTCGGAACTTGAAACCGCGACGACGTAGGTGGCCGCATTTGTATTCTCGAGCGTATAGGAGACATTTGTTCCTACGCCGCTTCCGTATTGCTGTGCCAACATCGCACCGGTCGTATCGTTGAACACAATCAGCATTCCCTGAAAACCCACAGGTGATAGGGAAAGGCTCAAACGACCATTGTAATTGCCAAAATGGGCCGTGTTCACTCGATAGTAGTTGATGTGGAAGTTCGAACCAAGTGCGCTACTGATATTGGCGTATCCGAGAGCATCCAGCTCGACGTCTGCGGTGTACTGATTTCCACCATTGATCGTAAGCCTGTACTGGGCGTTTGTGCCAGTCAGCGCCGTTTCGGTGAGCAGCTGATAACGATGCGGTATTTGTGCTGCGGAGAAGAAACTCAGCGATGCGGCATTGCCTGTTCCGGAATCGTAGTCCAAGGCGACAAAGTCATTGGATGCTTCCTTAAAGATGCCGATCATCGGATCGGATTTCCCATCCAGCGATTGCACGGTGACATTGACGCTGGTTCCGGAGCGAAAGGCCGCTCGGACAATGTCAATATCCGCCGTGCTGTAGAAATCAGCTTCGTAGACGACGTCTCCCATGTGATTGGGGTACAGGTTGAATTCATAGGGTTCAGGACCCTTGGCGAGCATGGCTGCGCCAACCGCATGAACGCGCCCCCATCCGAACCAACGATCATGCCCAGACGCTTTCAAGTCCACAGCCGACCGTCTCAGCAGGTCATGGATCTGCGTTGCTGAAAGACTTCCGCCGGTTCCCTTCAGGTCTTGGAGCAAAGCGGCAACGGCAGCAACATTAGGTCCTGCGGCGGACGTGCCACAGAAGTTCGGCAGCCCGTCTCCATCAATATCGCCACCGAAGAACGAAGTATTGACACAATCAATACCCATGAAATCGGGCTTCTGATAAACGATTGGCGTAGGATAGGGAGTTCCTGATGGGTTGAAAAAATGCGTGTGAGGTCCAGGACAACTTCCGTATGTGGTTGCCTTGCCTGCGTTGTCCGGATCAGTGTATGGGATCTCGCCAACGGCAAAACCTTTGCTTCCACCCACGTGAGCCACAATGCTGCCCCCGGGATAGAGTCCCTGATACTCCATGCTCTTGCCACCAAAGATAATCTTCAGCGTCAAGCCCGCTGCACTCGCGCCAGCGGCGCGGCGGATGATGACATCAACCTGGGCATCACTACCCGTGTTGTTCGTCCAGGAAAGTGTATCGTTGGGATTGCCACCGATGTTGTTTTCCGTGCTCTCGGCAATGAGTGTCCCATTTCGAAAGAAACCTATTTGCATGTTTGTTGTGGCGTTTCCCCACGGCTGCGTCCACTGCAAGTCGCAATAGGCGTTCTTGCTGTTGGCAACCACAAGACTGAGAACCTCATCTGTGCCCTCAAACTCATGCCAGTCGTTTCCATTGGTATCTCGGAATACACGTTGATAGGTAAAATCCTGCGAATTGTTGCCGGCGGAACCAAAGTAAACCCCTCCACCGTCTACGAAGTTGTTAATGGCAACCGCAATAACGCCGTCCTGAAACCACGGCTCACCGCCATAGCCCACATCATCGTTGATAATATGCATTCCGCTGTTAGCCAGATGGGTGATGTTGTTCGCAAAATCGGCTTGAGAGTAGTATGCCGTCTTGAATCCGAGCGTCGTTACACCGGGAGCCATGTCATAGATCAACTCCATCATGGCGCGCCCCTCATCCGAGCGCACTCCACTCGGATCGCCCAAGAACAGAATGCGGTTGTCGGGAGGGAGATCCCCAGTCTGCTGCGACTCCGCAATGCCCTTGATCCCATCGGGTCCTGTCGGTTTGTTGGGGGGCCCCGTGTCCTTGGTGTTGGCGGAATCGGACAAGGAACCTACCTTCACCCCAGCGCCATTGATATTGTAGATGGCTCGCGCTGCTTCAACGTTCATCTCCTGTTCGGCTTGATTACTGGCGACACCCTGACCTTGGATGGATTCTGAGCGAGAGCCAAGGGGGACTGGCTCGCAGTCGCAGATCTCTTCAGGACGGATCACCCTTGAGGCTACCACCTGACGAACATTCGGTGCACTGGCCACCGCCAGCAAATCTGAAACAGGTACGGCTGCCGAAATGAGGGTGTAGGCTGGTGTTGAGGCGCTGGATCCCATGATAACACCAGGGATTGATTTCAGTTCGCGCTCCGTGGCTTTGGCATCGCCTACGACTGTGATGTCCACCAGGGGTTTGTCGTCCAGCGTGAGATAGGTCTTGGCGTGAAACTCAAAAGTCCCTTGCTCTCCCCCCGCAAGAGTCTCTCCTGCGCGCACGGCCAACAGTTGTCCAGCA
Organism: Candidatus Omnitrophota bacterium; assembly: GCA_029558215.1. Lineage (GTDB taxonomy): Bacteria > Hinthialibacterota > Hinthialibacteria > JAKQFZ01 > JAKQFZ01 > JAKQFZ01. The sequence continues at coordinate 13,885 of JAKQFZ010000742.1, read as the reverse complement.
AGAAGATTCCGCAGCGCACCATCCAAGGGGCGTGCGCCGGCAAGTTCTGAGTCTGAAAGAAGCGCGGGAAGATCGTGAGCAGGTGAAAGCCTTACAGAACTGGAGTCCCATTCATAAACATCTCCGGCAAAAACGGAAGATGAGGCAACAGCAATGATAGCTGAAAGTATGGCCACAGTGAGAAACAGTTTTACAAAGTCTCGCATCTCGTATACCGCCTTGTCAAAAAATCAGACACATTTTTGGAGTCTAGCCTAATGGGCATGACTCTGTGTAGCTTTTTCTGAAGAAGAACCGCATTTTTTAGATCAGTTAGGAAGCGTGACCGCTCATCTATCTGGAAGATCGGGTGAGACGGACTATTGCCGAGGCTTCCTGAGGATATTCTGACAGGAGTATGTCGCGGTCTCCACACTCGAAATCATCGAACTCGAAACCTGGTGCCACTGTCGTGCCCATGAGTGCGAATTTTCCCCCGTCGTTGAGAAACATACCTTGCCAAGTTCCTCTAGGCACCAGACACTGTACACTCTGACCCGACTCCAGATCGGAACCCAAAACAATCCGTTCACTGAGTAGGTTCGGATAGAGCATGACCAGCGTGACGGGATCTCCGAGATAGAAATGAAAGACTTCATCAGACTGCAAACGATGAAACGCAGAACAGGTATCCGGAGTCAAAAGATAGAAGATCGCTGTCGCGAGATTTCTCGCGGAGCGGAATCGTGCAGGAAGACCGTCTTCGGGAATTCGTTCGATGCTGCGGTAAGTCTCTTTGAAGTATCCGCCTTCTGCCAGATGAGGTGTGAGGCCAAGTAGTTCGATCAGTCGTTTCGCGTCCATGCAGCGCTTCTCTCCGCAGCTGTTGACGTCTGCAAACACGTCAGATTCGAGGAAATCACTCGGTCGAAAGTCATTGCCCTGGTCTGTGCTCATCAATGCTCCTAGTGACACAGAGTCCGAAAGGCATGTGTCATTTATTGAGCAAGCGTATGAGGGAGTGGGCATAGCCCACGCGCCCGAAGGTGCTAACCTGCTGGGCGGCGTGACAAGCCAAAGGTTGAACACGGAACGTGTATCTCTGTGTCTCGTTACGGTTGTGGGTTCGACTTCTTTTTGAGAAGGCCTCGTCCGCGTCGCATGGCCGCCTTCACGTAGTTGAGGGCAACAGGCAGCGATCGAGTCTTCCAGAGCGTTTTGAGTATGTACCCAGGTCTGAGATACAAGCGCCACAGTGCGTGAGTTCTCCATCGTTCGAGATCTTCCGGCGACAGGGTTCGGGTGCGAACGATGGCCTTGGCATATCCCTCGGCTTCTTCTCCTTCGGGAAACACGAGAAGACCTTCCTCTTTCGCCATTTCATAGAATTCAGTTCCCGGAAGCGGAAACGCAATGTTGAAATCAAAGAAGTCTGGTGATAGTTCCTTCGCAAAAGCCACGGTCTGTCGGATGGTTTGATGGGTATCCCAGGGAAAACCAAACATGAAGAAAGCGTGGGAACGAACACCATACTTGCGGCAGAGGCTTATCGCTTTGCGGGCTTGATCCAACGAGGCGTTCTTACGCATCCAGAGCAGGGACTGCTCATCCCCACTCTCAACGCCAAAACCGATGATCCAACACCCCGCACGCTTCATCCAAAAGATGCGTTCTTCATCAATAGTATCCACCCGACTGTTGCATCCCCAACGAATCTCCAAGTCTTGATCAGCGATGAGCCGGCACAGTTCGATCAGCCACCGCTTGTGGTACGTAAACGTGTCCGCATGGAAAAGGAAATCCCGAATGTGGTATTTCTCAACACACTCCTGGATCTCCTCAAGAATGTTCTCGGGCGACCTCAGGCGAATCTTCACGCCGGAGACCCGTCTGACTGGGCAAAAGATGCACTCTGAAGGACAGCCTCGCGCGGCACAGATTGTCGTCAGCAGTTGGTTGCTGTCGGGACTTCGATAGAGATGGTTCTTGAGCAGATGTCGGGCAGGGAAAGGCAGCGCGTCCAAATCCGCGATGAGTTCCGGTTCAGGACCTCGGAGAATCTGCTCTCCGTAGCGGTATGTCAATCCAGGAATGTCAACAGGAGAACGACCGTCCACCAAGGCGGCCAGCGACAATTCAGATTCTCCCGTCAGAACCATATCCACATGGGGGTACTTCTGCAGTGTCAGTTTATCCCAGACCGAGAACACTTCCCCCCGTGCAACGGTAAGACATTCGGGTAAGAGGGTCTTCAATCGCTTGGCGGCCTCGAGATCGCTGGCCAGAGTTGGATACGTCGCCGAGATCAGCAACAAATCAGGACGAAACTCTCGAACGTCTTTCTCGAAGTTCTCCCAGGTGAGGTGCTCAGAAGGATAGTCAGCAATCTTGCATTGACATCCGAGACGCTCAAGAACAGCGGCGTGATAGGCCAGGTCGAGAGGGGGAAGCACAACCCGAACAGTCTGATCGTCCACTTTCGACTGACATCGGTCATCTCGTCTGTAAAGTCCCGAAGGCGGATGACACAAAAGGACTTTCTTCAGCTTCCAAAGTAGTTCCATGCAGATAAAACGCTCTCAGCCCTCGGTTGCCGATGGGACGGTTTCAGGGGATGCCTCCAACTGCTGGCGCAGAATCCGAATCATCTGGCGCGAGCGGTCTACGTACGGTTCCTTATCCTGATGCTGCTCTATGATCTGTCCGTACGTTTGAATGGACGAGGTAATGTCACCAACTTCCCGATGTGCCTCCGCAATCTTGGTCAATGCCCACGCGGCGCGATCCATGGTGGGCGAAACATCCATGATCTCCTGATAGGCACTTATGGCGCGTGAAAGATAACCGTCAAATTGGTCAGGAGTGGTTTCACGAACTATCAAAGCGCTCTCGACGTTTGACCAGATCGCTACATCCGTTGTACCCAACGTGTCGCGAAGTTGCTCGAGGGTTTCCAGAGCCTGAACCTGATCGCCCTCGGCCTTATGACTCTTGGCGAGAAAGAGATATCCCATGGCTTTGCTTTCCTGTTCAACGCTCGCATCATGGATGATCTCATTGTAGATCCGGATTGCGTCTTCATAGTCATGGCAGGCAACGTAAGCATGTCCCATTCGAAACAGCGCTTCGCTTCGTTCCTCGGTCTTTGTTGTCAGAGGCAAGGCTTCCCGAAGAATCGCTTCAGTTTTCTGCGGTTCCGTTGCACAACGAATGTACGCTTCTGCCATGCCGAAAAAAGCATTGATCTTGATCTCATCGTCTTCCGCGATCAACAGGGCCTCTCGCAGGATGCTCTCCGCTTTCTGGGGGTTGGTGGCGTTGCTGATGTAGGCACCAGCAATCTCAAAAAGTGCGCGCGCCTGAATCCGACTGTCCTGGCTTCGTTGGTAGAGGGCACGAAGTTCCTTCTCAACCTCGTCAGGCCGCTGGGTCATGGCATAGTATTCCGCAAGTTCAAAACTTGCATTCACCGCCTCGGGAGAGTCTGGGAATTTTCGCGTGACGACCCGATACTCTTTGATCGCAAGTGCTTCATCCCCCAGTCGCGCCCGCGTACGCGCCAGCATGAGATGTGCTCTTCCGGCATACTCATGTTCGGCGTGGTTCTCCAGAAACTTGTTAAAGTAGAGCGCCGCGCCGATAACATCACCCCCCTCAAAGGCTTTGCAGCCCTTGACGAACAGCTCTTCTGGTGTCTGCTTGGCACATCCCGAAACGACCAGGACTGCAACCAAAACAAAACAGCCCAACAGGAGTCCCCTCTTTTTCATCGTACTTGCGACCTCCGCGCTCCAATCACGCAATCAACTCGCCCTTGTTCTCCATGACTTTTGCCACCGCGTCTACAATATCCTGTGTGTCCTCTGCCGAACCAAGCAGCACAGGATGATGTGACCAAACAATCTCGTCAGCCGCTTTCTCCGCCTCTGGCAGCATGATTTTGGAGTAGTCCGGCTTGGTTCCTTTGTGGAAGGGACAGGAAATTGGACATCCGTGAGGGCCGAAGTGCGCCTCACTGTAGAGCGCCAGTTTGTAGAGCGGATTGTAACCTGTACTGCACGGAAAACCTTCTGCATTTAGTGCCTGGATGATCCGTGCAAGAGGAATGCCTTCGCGATCTTGCTGCGGGAATCGAGCCATGTAAAGATGATGTCCATGGCTGGTCACACGCGGATCCCTCTTCTGTGGCGCAACACCAGGAATCTGGGCAAGCCCTTTGTCCAGAAGGGCTCCGTTGCGCTCCCGAATGGCCATCTCTTCCGGAAGGCGTTCCAGGCCACACAACAGGATCGCGGCTTGAAATTCCGAGAGGCGATAGTTGGCACCAATCTGAAAATGCTCGTACCAACCCTTACCTTTGGCGCGACCACAGTTATGAATGGATTCCGCAAGATCCGCCAGTTCAGGATTGTTGGTCACGATAATTCCACCCTCGCCGGACGTCAGGTTCTTGGAGGACTGGAAACTGAACGTTCCCATGTCGCCAAGGGCACCGACACGCTTGCCCTTCCATTCTGCACCGTGTGCGTGTGCACTGTCTTCGATTACCTTCAGACCGTGCTTGTTGGCAATAGCCAGAATGGCATCCATATCACAGGGACAACCGGCCACATGCACCACGATGATCGCTTTGGTGTGAGGCGTGATCGCCTTCTCGATGGCCTCAGGGCTGATGTTGCAGGTGTCCGGGTCAATGTCCACAAACACTGGAATGGCATTGACCGTGACGACCGCCGTTGCTGTTGCCATAAACGTATAGGGGGGCACAATAACTTCATGGCCGGCACCCACCCCCAGTGCCAGGAGGGCAATCTCGATGGCGATGGTTCCGTTGCAGCAGGCAACTCCGAACTCTGCATGCTGAAACGCTGAAAACTTCTGCTCAAACTCCCGTGCCTTGATGCCAGGAAGTCCCCAGGACCCACTTCGCAGCACTTCCACCAGCGCCTTCTCCTCTTTGTCTCCAAAGACAGGCCAGCTGGGGAACGGTTTCGTTCTGACAGGAGTCCCTCCGTTGACAGCCAATTTACCCATTCTACATTCTCCTTGCGGGTGTGCCTCCGCTGGCGGAAGGACAGATCATCTCTCCGCGAGTCGTTGTTTCAGCATCTCCCTCGCCGATTTGACGAGCCTCTCGCCAACGCCCACCTCAAAAGGGGCGTTGTGGCCATAGTAAACCCAAGCGGCGGCTGGCTCGTAGCCACCCTTTTGGAAATCCTCACTCAGCGGTATGTATCCGAGACATCCGTCTGTGTAACCCAGAAAAGCGACTCGACCAGGTGCCTCTTCCTTGAGACACAGACCGATCTGTACCAAAACCTCCCCTGGAAAACTGACGAGAAAGTGATCGCCAATGGAAGTGACCTTTAAGTCTGCCTCTAGTGCAGCAGGGGTTTGCCCTTTTCGGTGCAACGCCAGCACTGCCTCCGCCATTTGGATATGGGCGCGTGCAATGCGACCGTGGACACCCACACCGGACGCCTCTTCCAAGGCTTTCTGCCACGTCCGCAGCTGCTCTTCTGCTTCACAACGATCCATCAAAGGTGCAAACGGAATAGAGAAAAGCTCCCGATCCACCGCGAGAGAAGCTGTGGGACTGGTCTTGATGGCACCCCAGACCCGAAGCACTTCATCGGCAATGGGAGTCGCGACCGAAGCGATCGCATCGCTGCCACGCGCGTTGGGGTTGATATCACCACAGGCTCCATTGGAGAAAAGTGCAAGTCCCCCAATCTTCTGCTCCACAAGCGCCGCAACGGCACCAGGAAAGTCCGCGGAGATATTGAGATTCTCTCCCGACCATACGACTGCATGGCAGGTGAAGTTGATCCAAGTGGCAATCGGGCTTCCGTCCTCCGTATCCACGCGAAGCACAACGACTTCAGGATCCACAACGCCTCCGTCCGGCTGACGGCGGTTCAGAAACACAGGAGCCATGACTTGGCCATGGCCAAATCCAATTCGGGCAGATTGAAGACTATCGAGCGCCTGCACGATGTTTGAGGCGATGGCACCTTCGAGTTTCCTCACGTAAGTGTCATCAGGGGTTCCACACTCCCTCAAGGCAACGGTGGCGGGTCCCGAGTGGGTGTGTGTACATGTGAGCAGGAGCCTTTCAGAAAGAACAGTGGTTCGTGAAAAGACATCCTGCCGGATTCGGTGGACGCTCTGCGGACTCAGCCCGACAAGGTCGGACGCAACCAATACGATCACCTCTCCACCCGCTTCCAAGGCAAGGGCTTTGGTGAAAAGAGGATCATTGATCCCTTTGGAAGGATTCTCCCGCGCGGCGTAACCGGAGAGATCCACACCTATCGGTGGAGTGATCTCTGTTCTGGCAGTTCCAGCTCTGACTGGAAATTCTTTCTTCATACTGTTATCCTTGGTTTCAAGGTCGTCTATTTCATGAACAATGAATATAGTCCGAATGACGGGTTTGATCAAGAACAGAACGGTGAGATAGAATGCTCTATCTGAGGATTTAAGGAGAAGGAGTGCAGAGAACGTTGAATGCAATGTATCGAGGAGCACTGTTTCTGATTTTGGTTACGGCTGCCCTGACAGGTCTGCCGCTTTACGGTTCGTGTTCCACTGAAGAGATCCAAATCGTCTTTGACTCACCCAATGGCATTTACTCAGCTGGAGTGGTGACTCAAGTTAAAATTCAAGTCGTTCGGGCGAGTTCTGTGGCGGCGCAGAAGCACGTGACCCTTACCGTCACCAATTCTCTGGGCAAGACCATCAATTCACAAAAAGGTTGGATCACAGCGCAGGCTGATGGGACATTTTCGATAGTCTTTGATGTTCCTGTTACGGAAACGGGCTACTACGAAGTGAAGGCGACTGTGACTCCAGCCAGTGATGTTCAGACTGCAAAGAGTGGCTTCGTCATTCTGGCTCCTCGGTCTGAGTCGGGAGTCCCATCGGAAAACTCCATCTTTGGACTCTCCGGTGGAGCGATCTTTCACCTTCCGGCGGAAAGCGCTGCACAAGTAGGTACGGAACGGTTGTCCAAGTTTCCGCTGCTCGGATGCACCTGGGGACGCAATGATCTCTGGTGGGGAACCATTGAACCAAAACAGGGACAATGGGATTGGAGCCGTGCGGATCTGACCGTCAAACTCTTCAAGGACAACGGGGTCCAACTGCTTGGGATTCTCTGCTACAGCTCCGCATGGTCTGGTGGCAAGGCACCAGCGACAGCAGACGAAGTGGAACGATTTGCAGCGTATGTCACGGCAACGGTTTCACGATACAAAGACTCGATCAAGCATTGGGAAGTCTGGAACGAGCCGAATCTGGCAGAGTTTTGGAGCCCTGAACCGAATGTTTCGGATTACGCCACGCTCCTCAAGGCGGCGTATTCGGCAGCTAAGTCAGCCGATCCCTCGGCCTTCATTCTCGGTGGTGTCACGGCAGGTGTAGATCTTCGGTTTCTCGACAGCCTTTTTTCGATGGGAGCACTGGATTTCCTCGATGGGATTTCAGTGCATCCCTATCAGGCTCCTTGGGATGCGGTGCCCAATGCACCCTTGGTTCGAATCCCTGCGGTTTCGGATTTGTGCACCAAGTACGCTTCTCTTCCCAAGCCAATATGGATTACAGAGATGGGGCTGTCCACCGAAGGTGGTGTCTCAGAACAGGATCAGGCACAGTATCTTCCCAAAGCAATGCTGACCGCGGCATCCCAGAGAAATGTTGAACGAGTCTACTGGTTCAATTTGACTGACTGGGGACCTGGTGGACGATTCGGTCTGTGTCGGCAAGATGGAACACCGAAACCTTCTTTCCTCGCCTTTCGGCAACTACTCATTGCCGAATCTGGATCCCGGCATCAAGTGATGCCAGAGTTGTCTTCTGGCGTCGTAGTGCATAAATTCTCCTCCCCCAAAGCCAGAAAACAGACACTTGTCCTGTGGTCGCGAAAGGGAACTCAGAAAGTCTCTGTTCGAATGGTGGGACTGGACGCATTGCTGACCGTTCAGGACTACTTGGGTCGCGAAGTCTTGCGCTCCAAGAAGGTTGGAGAGTCCATTCGCCTGACTGTTGGAGAAAGCCCCCTGTACCTCTTCAGCAAAGATCCGATTCTGGTTGAGAGTCTGTAGCACATTTATATCAAGAGTTCAGGAGATACACGATGACGAGTCTAAGATCCCATCAAGCATTTGCTTGTGTTCTTATGGTTCTGGCATGCTGCGCCGCCGTAGATACTGTTTCAGCACAGCAAATAGATCTGGACGGGTCCCATATTAGCCGCGCTCGCACAATGGATATGGGAACGGAAATCGTGACTCACAGTTTTGAGTGCAGTCTTGAAGGCTTTGGAATTCAGAACATCGCTCTCCTCACTCCCCAAGACAGGACTTTTACCATCTTCAGAAATGACTCACAGAGGGAAGGCCTGGGCGTGGAAGTGGATTTCGATATTGAGGACATGAGCGAAGATGACGCCAACACCAATTTCCCAGCCGGCGAGTACACGCTTTCTGTTCTTTTTGACGACGGCAGAACGGATTTGCTCCCTCTGCGTCTTGGAACGGATTATCCGAGCTATCCCGACATTATCTATCCACAGGCAGGCGTGACTGACGTGCCTGTCAACCCAACCATCAGCTGGATTGCACCTGATGATTCGATGGGATTGCTGCTGGAGATCGATGGGCTGGACTGCATCTGCTCCTATGAAGTTCCTCTCGTTCGCACTGCAAGCAGTTATCAGGTTCCTGATGGCATCCTTGATGCGGGTCGGAGTTACGTCCTGGAACTGGTTTCCTACGGAGAGAACACTCAAGCCATAGCGCGGATCTTTTTCAAGACACAAGGTACGCCCAGCAATAGGTACTTTCCCTTTTCTGTTCAAGATTCGCAGTACTCCGTCTTTGTGAGCAAACAGAATGAGATGAAACGACAAGTGGAAGTGACGTTTCAGGACGACTTCAGCACCTATTCAAAGTTTTCCATTCTGACTCCAAACGAAATTCCCTTCCTGCTGTTTTCCTCTCCGCTTGCTGTCAACGAGTTCACTCTCGACTATGAGGTTCAAATCGAATGGAATGAAGATCCATTGTCTTCACATTTAGCCCCTGCCACAGGCATAGGACAGTATGCTTTTCGTTTCGAAGACCCAAACGGCAGCCTTGTTGCCACCCGAAATGTCACTACTCCACTTCAGTTTCCGGAGACTCCAAACGTTCTCACTCCGCCATGCGACGCCAGTATAACGGTCGGTGCACCCATACGCTGGAGTGTTACCGACAGTAGCCTGATCAATGCGCTGGGGATTTCGTTTGAGTATGACTCTCCCCAAACATGGGGCTCTGAGTATGAGGCACTGCTGTCTCCGCAGGAGAGAGTCTGGAGCATTCCCCTTTTCACGGACTATGCGGACAACGACGCTGATTTTGAGATATTTGCCCTGTCGCTCGTTGTCTCTTCAACAGACACCTTTGGCGGGCTCGTCTCATGCGCGGAACACAGCTATTTTCTTACGCATGACCCGCTGCCTGAGATTTGGGAAGCAGAGCCCAATAACGACCCAAGTACGGCAAACCCGATCCCCGATGTCTCGACGACACTGGCCATGATCTCCGTAGACTGGGACGAAGATTGGTACACTTTTGCAGGAGTTCAGGGTGAGGAGGTCACCCTCGAAGTTTTCGCAGATCGATCAGGATCCGCTGAAGACTGCTCTATTGAGGTCTGGTCTGGCGCTGACAGCACACACCCCTTTGCAACCGGTGAGAGCACACCGGCGGCGAGCAGACTCGAGCTGCAAGACGGACGAGTGGACGTCATCTATGGCAAACTGGTGGATTTTGCACCCAGTACGTGGCGTTTCTTCTCATTGCGCGCCTCCTGCGTTGATCCAGGTCTTTCGCTGACGCTTCCCGAGACAGGACGGTACTTTGTCCGAGTCAAAGGCCACCAGCGAGTGCACTCGGACAGATATGGAAGGTTCTATCGGATCCAACTTAGAAGAGAGCCCAAGCAGTGGGAGAGCGCAAACGTTGTCCTCACCAAGCCAGATTCCTCAACCGTGGTTCTGGAGTTGTTTGAACAAGGGGACTATTCGGAGATGTTGACTCCAACCACTTTCGACGCAACGTTCCCCTCTGGTGATTATCTTCTCACTGTGGATTTTCCCGATGGAACGACGATTGAATACAATTACTCATCTGTAGATTCATTTCCCACGATGCCTGAGTTTCTCAAACCCACTCACCAAAGCCTCGTAACGGTGCCCGTTGATGTGCAGTGGACGGTCCAGGACGCAGACCGCATCTTCCTGATGATGCAGGAACCTGTTGGTGGGTTCAGCCATCTGGCAGCCTACCCCAAAGACGTCACAGAAACCACCGTACTGGGAGTTCCTGAGCACTCGAACTTTCATCTGTCGCTGAGTGCTGAAAAAATCATACCGACAGAAGATATGGAAGATGGTACTCTGCGCCGTCAGGTTGTCAGCAATATCCTGTTCTCAACAGGTGCTTCGACAGAGGCCACACCCACACCAACCCACACACCAACCGCTGTTCCGGAGATCGTTGTGCCCAGTACTGACTTTCCGACAATTCAGTCGGCAATTGACGCAGCAGCCGACGGCACGGTGATCAAGGTTCTCCCCGGAACCTATTTCGAAAACATCAATTTCCACAGTAAGGACATCATCCTACGCTCAAGCAGTCCCGACGATGCTGAAGTGGTTGCGAGAACGATCATTGATGGCGGAGCACAAGCACCCACCGTCACTCTGGGTGTTCTGCAACCCGCGTCGTGCATTCTGGAAGGATTTACCATTCGCAATGGAGGCGGTTCCGGTGGAGGAGGTATTTCAGCGGATTTGTCTCGCGCCACCATTCGAAACAATCGCATCGTGGACAACGTCACAGACTTCGGTGGGGGGATACGCAACGCTCAAGGTCTTATCGAAAACAACTACATTGCCAGAAACAACGCAGACCAGGGAGGTGGCCTGGACTGGTGTACGGGGACAATTCGCAACAACACCATTGTTGACAACAAGAGCAATCTCGGAGGAGCGATCCACGCTGCTTCCGGCCTCATCGAACGAAACTTTATTGCCCGCAATGACGCCTTGAATGGAGGGGCTGCCGCCGAGTGCGTTGGCTCTTTTGCAAACAATATCCTTGTCAACAATAGCGCCGAGTACGGAGCGGGCTTGTATTTGTGCAGTGGGGAAATCGTCAACAACACGTTCTTCGGCAACACAGCGACAGGTTACGGAGGTGCTCTCTTCGGCTGTGGAGGAGTTGTCTTGAATTGTATCTTCTGGCTCAATCGCGATGCGTTCGGTCAGACAATTGATGATTCCACCGTCCCATCTTATTCCTGTATTGATGAACAGATTGTCGGGGGCGTCGGAAATCTCTTCCAGGAGCCGATCTTCGTCAACCCCAGCATGGACGACTTTCATCTTTCAGAGTTCTCTCCCTGTATTGACAGAGGCGTGGCTCATCCGAGCATCACGCAGGACTTTGAGGGTGATAGAAGACCGATAGAAGGCACGTCGGAGCCTCGGGCACCTTACGCCAAGTTTGACATGGGTGCTGATGAATTTGATCCACGCTCACTGCGTCCCGACTTTGCTGTTCAGGTACAGAATCCCAGGGTCGTTGTCCAAAGCGGCGAGCGCCCTGTGTTCCGTGTCAATCTGCTGGCGACAAACGGGTTTGATGAGGAAGTGACACTCTCGGTTCCAAATGCCTCTTTCACTCATGCATTCAGCCCGAATCCCGCTCTGCCCCCATGCTCCACAACGCTTCTTCTGGAGAGGGCTTCCGACAGAGCGACTGATACAACCACGGAGTTCACGATTCGTGCCAGCGGTAAATCCGGTTCCCTTGTCCGAGAGGTTTCGGCATCGTTCTCCGTTGTCGGGAGAGACAGCACAGTACCTCGACTCAGTCTTTGGCAGTGGCCGACAAGGATTCGCTTGGGTGCAACGGTGTTTCTGCGCGGCACAGTGCTTCCGGCTGAGCCTTCCGCTTCAATCAATGTTTCTGTATCGCGCCGAGATCAGGACGGCAACCAAACGGCACTTCCCAGTGTTCAGGCGACAACGGACGCTCAGGGGAACTTCCGTCTTGATTATGTTCCTGACCAGTTGGGAACATACCAGTTCACGGCATCACTGGTTCGGGACAACGCGGTGCGGAGTTCCACCGTTTCAGTGGACGTGTATGCAAAGAGTTCTTCGATTTCACTCAAGGTGAGTCCTCAGAGTATGCCCGTCATTGGTTCCAGCATTCCGTTTTCTGGCCGTCTGTTTCCCTTCGTGGTGGGGGAACCTGCCAAGGTGACCCTCAATGTCTGGTACAATCCGATAGGGGAGACGGCGACTCCAGATCAGACTGTGGAAGTGGATCTGATCGACGGTTCTTATTCAGGCAATGTCACGCTGACCACGAGTGGCGTCGCTTTCTTCAGAGCCCGTTGGCAGGGCAATCCGCCAACGGTTCAGGGAGCGGAGAGCCCTCGCGTTGTGTTGCCTGTTTCGGCGTCAGCAGCACCAGAACTCCAACAACAATGGGAGTTCAATCCAGGAGTGTCGGTACTTGTCACCGGAGCGACCTCGGGAAATCTCGCACAGCCGACAAGAGATTATCTGGCAAACCTCGGATACTACGTCCTGCGACACCGCCGCTACAATGACATGAAGATCGTTTACATGAACAACCAACCTGTGCAGGACTACGATCAGGATGGCACGCCTGATCCCATCGTGGATGTCATCCAGTCTTCTGTTGCTGCTCTTTCACTGGCTTTTGACCAGGCTGTCAGCCAGTTGTCACCAACGGCGCCGCTTTCGGTCTTTGTCGTGGGAGAAAAGGGAACGGGCAGCACCATCCTGATGGGTGATGGAAGCCAGTTGGCCGCCTCTGAGTTCAACACACTTCTCAATACCAAGTTCGGCACCACAAGGGATGTTCGAGTCTTTGTTGAGGCGTCCCAGTCGGGGAATTTCTGCCAAGCCATCGCAGCACCTCATCGGACGGTCATCTCCAGTGCCGCCGCTGAGCAGGCAAGTTATCTTTCCGGTGGGCTGTTGTCTTTCACGCAGCTGTTCATGTCCCAGGTGCAGATGGGTTGGAGTGTCGGTCAAAGTTACAAATACGCCAAGGACTACCTGCGAGCGGCGCTCGGTTACTACGGCGCTCCTACTCCGGTTATCTACCCCTGTTCGGAGTGCAATCCCGATATGCTGTACTACGGGCTCTCATCGGATGCCACGGACATGCTGGCGCCCCAGGTTGAATCTGTATTCGAGCCCGCTGTCATTGAGGGATCTTCCCAGGTGGACATCTTCGCATTGGCAACTGACGACATCGGAATTGCCAAGGTTGAGGCCGTGGTGCGGAGACCCGACGGGACAATGGCGTCCGTTGCCATGCAGTTGGAATTCCCAGGCTCTCGCCGCTACGCCACCGTGCTCGACAAAGACATCCTGAATCAACTGGGAACCTACTCCGTGTCCGTTGTCGCAATGGATCTCTATTGGAACACGTCCGAGCCTGCCACTTCGCAGATCTCACTCATCCGTCGTTCCGATCTCGATGGAGACAACAAGATAGGAACCGATGACTTGCTGATCATCATATCTGAGATGCACAATCCCAACAGTCTCTACGATATTGTCGAAGATGGAAAGATGGACTCCAGGGATCTCATGGAATTTGGCCAGGACTGGGCACCGTAGACAAGACTTCTTCGATTTGTCTCTCTTGCTTCCCCCCCCCGCGCGTACCTTATATGTTTCTCTTTTGTATCGGCTCAGTTGCGCTGGGTATGGTTGTCATTCTGAATGCAGCGACGCACTGGGAGTGGAATGAAGAATTTCTCTTCAGTGCAGAATCCAGAGAGATTCCTCACTCCTTCGCCAAGCCTC
>JAKQFZ010000721.1 GCA_029558215.1 Candidatus Omnitrophota bacterium | reverse complement strand
CAGCGGAGGAATCAACTTTGTGATCAACCCCACATTGCTGTCCCAGCAACTTCCACCTGGAACAGAGTCCACTGTGTAGTGACAGGACATTATTCTTGATTTCTTCCACAAAGCCAGCTCCTCTTTGTAGAGAACGTCGTCAGGAGATTTTGCCCCGTAGAGCATGGTAACCTTCCCAAAATCCTCTGAACGGTCTTCAACGTACTGAATCAAAGCTCGCATGGGAGCCAGGCCACAGCCACCGGAGATCAGAAGCAGATCCTTTCCCTTCATGGCATCCACATCAAAGAATGTTCCAAAGGGACCTCGAACGCCAATCTCATCTCCGGGGTTTAGACTCTCATGAAGCATGCCCGTAAGTTTGCCCGCTTTCCGCACACCCAGGTCCAGATAATCGCCCCGAGTCGGTGACGAGGAAACGGAAATTGGGGCTTCGCCAATGCCAAATACGGATATCTGGAAGAACTGGCCTGGTTTGTGCCCAAAGGGCTGACCGTCATTGCGCACAAGACGAAATAGTGTTTCCGAGGGAGTCAACACTTCCCGAGACTCCAAAGTGCATGAGATGGGAAGATACAGAGAACGATCCACCGTGGTATCACATTTCTCTTCCCGCACAGCCTTGCTCATTGTTTGTGCTCCTTTCGCATTCAACACCTGGTGGAACCGTCTCCAGAAAGCAGGTCAACGGCTCAGAACAACCATCGCCTTCCAGTGAAGAAACATGACACAAGTCCCCAGGTATCAGAATGCATTTCGCGCTCATTGACAGTGGGCTGCTAAGCCGCTTCAGCCTTGTGCTGTGGCTTGCGATAGAGCAGTGTGAGAATGAAACCCATAACGAGCAAGCCTGACGCAACGGTGAGTGCCGTCGCAAAACTGTCTGTCCGTTTTTTGACAAACTCCATCAGCATCGGACCAACCACGCCTGCCGCGCTCCAAGCCAGAAGTATCTTACCATAGATTCTTCCCATGTACTTTGGCCCAAAGGTGTCCGCGGTGAACGAAGGCATTGTGGCAAACCCACCACCATAGCAAAGAAGAATGTAACAGCAGATTGCTCCGAAGACCAACGGGCTGGTGATCTTGGGAAGCACCAACATCAGCGGAACTTGCGTGCCCGTAATGAGAAGGAACACATTTCGCCTGCCGATCCTGTCTGAGAGCGACGCCCAAAATATTCGCCCGAAACCATTGAACAGAGAAGTAACAAACATCAGTGTACCGGCCGCAACCGCAGTCAGCCCCGCCTGGATTTGTCCCATCGGAGAAAGATTGCTGATAATGGAAAGTCCGGCTGTCACATTGATGAAAAGAACCCCCCAAAGCAGGTAGAACTGTGGCATCCTCAGAGCCTGTGGCAGATCTTCAGAAACGGTGACGGCATCAGATTTTGCTTTGACCTGCACCGGAGCAGGCGGTGTCCAGGTTGCAGGAGGATTGTTGAGCCTCGAGGCTGCTGGCAGCAAGCAGATGAGATACAGAATCCCAAAGAGGAAGAAAGTGTTTGCCACGCCCACATGAGGGATGATGAGCGGCGCGATCTTGCCCATGAGCGCAGCACCAAAGCCAAAACCCATGACCGCAAGCCCTGTGATAAAACCACGCTTGTCAGGAAACCATCGAACCAGAATCGCAACAGGAGTCACGTAGCCAAGACCGTTTCCTATACCACCGATGAGCCCGTAGCCAATCCAGAGGAGCCAGATGCTTCCCACTTTGTCGGCGAGACCCGCCAAGAGAGTCCCGAGTCCAAAGAGAATCGCCCCTGTCGTTGCCACTTTCCGGGCACCGGCTTTGTCCACGAAGCGCCCACCAAAGGCGGCAGAGACTCCAATGAACACGTTGACGAAAGTAAAAGTTAGCCCCACGGAGGAATTAGACCACCCGTGGCTTTCCATCAAAGGCTTCTTGAAGACGCTCCAAGCATAGACCGACCCCAGCAGGAGCTGCATCACAACACCTGCAATCGCAACGTGCCACCTGTTGATCTTTCCTGACGATTCGACCGCTTCGCTCTTGCCCATTTCTTCTCCTTACTCTTGTGAAAATTTTCACATTTTATTGGGGGATGACTCATGTGTAGATATGAGTCCAAGGTACACCCCATCTCGACAAACTGTAGCATTAGAACTTTGCCAAACCCTTGTGTCAAGGTAATTCTATGGCTCTCTGACGTAGGGATCCATACAGGGCTATGACATACTTACAAACAGACTTTCGGGAACGTCGTACCCCAGACAACCGCCAGCCTGGTCGAGTTACCTGCCACACAGGACGATCTGGCGACCGCCCCTCAATTCGCCACAATGCTCTGACCGCCAACCTGACCGCTTTCGATCCCTTGCACCTGGGCGTCGTCAGGATCGGGGTCTTGATCTTGCTTGACCATGCCAACATTCTTCTTGAGCCAAAACTCATTGCCTCTCAGGTTTATCGGCTGCCCCGAAACACTCGCATCAATACTTAGCGTGAGATGCAATACATTCGTGAACTGTCCCAAAGGCGTATTCACTGATGCGTCAAAACGATCATAGGTGACGTTGGTGCTCACATTCGCTGTGACGGTGCTGGGACCAAGGAAAGTGACAATGTTGACTTGCGCCGTTCCAGCACTTGAGACGCTGTCACCAACCTTCTGCGTTCCGCCCACGGCAAGACCGGGACTGAACACAATATCCTGAGGTGGAATCCTAATCTGTGCGAATCCCGACCCGATGACCTTCTCAGTTCCGTTCCGGTAGCCCTTGTAATAAAGCGTCCCCGCTTCCACATACCAGAAATCCTGATCACCATTTCGAGCATCTGTGGATTCATCCGTTGTCGTCTGGATGATTGTCGCCGTCTTGTCTCCAACAGCCTTGGTTCCCTTCTGTTCCCAAGTGAAGTTATCCTCTGCACTTCCACCCTCTTCGGGGATTCCGACATAGTACCAGAGACTGTCTGCGACCAGCGGAAAGAACTCGGGAACGCTGAAGGTATCAGAGATCTCTGGGGTGGGAGTGCTCGTCGGAGGAACTGATGTTTCACTGGGTGTCGCCGTTGCAGGGATGGAAGTCTCCGTTGGTGTGGCGGTCGCAGGAACAGAAGTATCTGTCGGTGTCTCCGTAGCAGGAACCTGTGTCTGGGTGGGTGTGGCGGTCGCAGGAACGGAAGTATCAGTTGGCGTAAACGTCGAAGGAACTTGGGTCTCAGTGGGGGTCACTGTTGCCGGAATGGGAGTTTCTGTTGGCACTCCCTCAGTCTGGGTTGGAGTGGGTGTGTTGTAGACGGGCTCCTGCTGATACCACTGCCGCTGGAAACAAAACAGCATCTCGCCTTCCTCTGACCCAGAACGAATCCGATCGAAAAGCGACAGCAGTTCCCAAGCATCTATCCTACCCGGAACGTTTCCGCCCTCGCTGACAAAGAGCGGACAGCCTCCCATGTCTCCCTGAACGCGGGAATCGCCATAGATCAGGCCGCCAATTGGCGCTGCACCAGTACTCGCAGTATAGGAACCGTTGAACGCTTTCTCACCGAATTCACCGAAGGGAACTCTAAGTGTGTAAAATACACTCCCATCAAGCACGACCCGTTGTATTGGATCTACACCAAGATTCCATCGCAGAGACATTGTTGTTGACGCACTAACCGGTGGATGTGCTGAGACGAGTTCCCAGCCCTTTGGAATGTTTTCAATGATAGTCACTTGAGTCGGAGGGCTGGCCTCAGCGATGTCATAGGCAATGCTTACGTCAACCGTAGAGTTTCCAGTGTAGGTACTGGGTAAGTCCCGAGTCATATCTATCAGACCCGGAATGAGGCCGGTCAGTCCATCTGTGATCGTCTGGTCACCTTCTGTGACGAAATAGTCAACATAATCCGATAGGGTTTCTTCCTGATATGCCCAGACACCAGAAAAAATCTGCACACCAACAGATTCCGCATCGGGCACAACCCGGTAGGTAATCGAAATATCATCAAGTTGCGAAGGTGATCCGAACGGCCAGGTAATTGAACGCCCCAGGACAAAAGGACCCGTGACAGGTGCAACGGTCGAACTTGAAGATAAATACGTCCATCCTTCGGGAATCCTCTCTGTCACAGAAAGCGTCCTGACCTTGGCTCCAGTCACGAACTCCAACTTGACGTTCATAGGTTGCCCAGGTCGGTAGACCTTTGGATCCGCCACAAACGTTCGTCTGCAAGAACGTCCCTGAACCGGAGTCGGCTCAGGCTGCCCAGATACCAAAGGTATGATCTGATTGTCCCCAATGATGGCACCGTTCTCTCCAGTTGGAGATTCCCAGTGCCCCTCCCAGTAAGAGGGTCCCGTAGCCCTATTCTTGACCGTCAGAGTATAGACAAGGTTCACCAGATCCGGCATTGCTGTCCGATAGTTGTCAAACTGCCAAACCAGATAGCCCCAGCCTCCTTCAACCCGAGTCGTAACGAACTGGGAGTAACTGATGAATCCACCTTCCTTCAGTTCGAAAACATTCGCGTCGTACTTCTCCTCCACGAAAATGGAACGCGGTTTGGGCTGATCAAGAACGGGATCCAGCTGAATGTTCACGTCCACGAGATCGCTCACGTTCTGATAGTAGTCTCTCGACAGAGTTCTCGTGGCT
>JAKQFZ010000709.1 GCA_029558215.1 Candidatus Omnitrophota bacterium | reverse complement strand
TCGTGACATCCGAGTGCCCTACGATGATCGGAATACTGCCAACTACAGCAATGGTGGGGTTGACTACTTTGTGGTTCTCAGACCCAGTGCCAACCTTTCCTTCGACGACAAAGTTCGGGTTCGTATGGCGACAAAAGACATGAAAGGTTCAGCGATCGTCAAACCGGAAGGGAAAGAACTAGTCACCACCAACATACTCAGTGGTGGGATTCCGACGCAGCTGTTTGATCTGACCCAAAGGGACACCCGAATCGAGAATGCAGATCAAAGCCCCAAGAAGCCTGTGGTGGGAATCAATGTCTGGGATGGAAGAGATGACTTGGACGGTAGCTCGGCCATCGGTCGGGATGAGTTTGTCCGAAATGTCTCGGTTGTTTTCCTGCCGAACGGTGAAGGGTTTACGCCCTCTGATTTGTCTGCTCTGACACGGGACGAAAGTTCAGGCGTTGCTCTGTACAAGGATGTCTACAATCCGAGCAATCCCCTTTCGATCAATGGAGAGTACGACCGTTTTGATCAGCTGGTTCCGCTGACGCGTGTTCCCAGCATCAGCAACTATAGCTATGATGGTTTTCCAGGTGCGTTCAAGGTGGATCTGATTCCCAGTCTGACCGGCATGGAAATTCCCGACACGGACGAAGATGCTGATCTCGGTTCGGATTATTTCGTGGTCATCCGAACAAGTCGCAATATCTCCCGTGGCGACGCCTTCAGTGTCTATATGGCTCCCGATATTTCTCTGACATATACGACGGGCAAGAGCAGCAAATCCATTCGCACCGGCATTCTGAATCCGATCATCAATGAAGTTCCGACGATTCAGATTCTGGAGCCTGCCGAACCAGTCAGCCCCGATGAGAATTTCAACGCAAAGATCACCTGGGCGGATTCCGACCCGGACAACGATGCCCGTATTGCTCTTTACTATTCCGACAGCGACAACTTTGTTGGAACATTGATCGTGGATGACATCAGCGAAGACGATGAGACGGATACCTACATCTGGAACGTGAGAAATGTTCCGACAGGACGATACAAGGTATTTGGTGTGATCCGAGATTCAGATATCCCGCGTGACCCGATTCTGTATCCAGAGACACGCAGTTACAGCAACGGTTCTGTGGTGATCAGAAATGATCCGCCGACCTTTGCCTTCGTTTCACCCAACGCACAGACTAGCGGTCAGTATTCCGATGTCTTTGAGATTCTCTGGTCGGCGAACGACAAAGAGAACAACGCATCCATCAGCCTCTACTACAACTCAACGCCGACTGCATCAGGGGGAGTCCTCATTGCGGACGGCCTTTCCGAAGACACCATGAGCCGCTATCTGTGGCGGCTGAATCGTGTGCCTGCGGGAACCTATTACATCTACGCGATTGTGAATGATGGAGTGAACACTCCGCCACTGGCGGTTGTCAGCGAGGGAACGGTCAACGTCGTCCATGTGACGCGCGAGAAATCCGGGTTCCCCTTGGCAACAGGCAATCTCATTTACTCATCTCCGACACTGGCGGATGTGACAGGAGATGGGAGTGCCGAGCTCTTTGTGGGTTGTGATGATGGTAAACTCTACGGACTCGATGGAAATGGTCAGGCGCTTCCAGGATTCCCTGTTGTCATCGGTGAGAAAGTTCAATCATCTCCTGCGGTAGGTGATGTCATTGGTGATGGTGGACTGGAGATCGTCGTTGTTGCCTTCGATGGCAAGATCTACGTCGTTGATCCTCAGGGACGCTTCTATACTCGACAAGGCGGTCTTTCCACCGCCCGAGTTGCCTTTGAGTCAGTGCAGCCGAATGTCTCGGCTTCCGCGGCGCTGCATGATTTCAACGGGGATGGCAAGTTGGATGTTGTGGTGCCGGATGGGGCTGGGAACATCGTGATCGTGCTCTCATCCAATGGCTCCAAGCAGACGATCCCCGTTGGGGGTGCTGCGCTCTACGCTTCCCCCGCGATTGCTGACTTGAACGGCGATTCTGAGTCAGAGATTATCCTGCTGGTTCCGAAGACGACGACACAACCCGACCGACTGGTCGTCGTGAGTCCGGAAGGGATTCCGTTGGCAGGATTCCCGTTGGATGTTCCTTCGGCGGTGTCCGGTTCTCCTGCGGTCTGCGACCTCAGCGATTCCCCAGGTCTTGAAGTAGTGTTCGGAACCTTGGGTCGCCAGTTGTATGCCGTTTCCTCGACTGGCTCTGTGCTTGCAGGATTCCCGCTGACGATGACTTCAGGGTTGCAGGCCTCACCCATAGTGACCACCTTCTCGAATCCGGACGAACGATTCATCGTGGCA
>JAKQFZ010000704.1 GCA_029558215.1 Candidatus Omnitrophota bacterium | reverse complement strand
CTTCCTGCGGTTTTACCGCATTTGTTGACCGAAAGCCTCTCCCTTTTTTACCACCCGTAATTTTTTACGACTGCACCCTGCGGACGCTTGCTCATTGCATTCTCTTGCCAAACATCTATACTTATCCATGGCATCTATTGCACAGTTTCCATGATTACCGTGGTGGCTGAAAGGAACCAGGATGATACGATTACGGCGTTTGGCTCTTCTCGCATCGTGCATTTCTCTGGGGGGAGTTCTTCTTGCTCTCTTTCTCGGAGGTTGTGGCAGCGATACCACCCGCAGTCGTGTCCTCGTGCTGGGCATGGACGGTCTGGAGTGGGATGTCATCAATGAGTTGATGGCAGAGGGAAAGTTGCCGAACTTCACACGGCTGATTGAGCAGGGCACCAGTGGCAAATTCAAGAGTATCAGGCCGATTCTCTCTCCTGTCATCTGGACGTCTATCGCTACGGGAAAGTCTCCATCCAAACACGAGATCACCTTCTTCACAGTGGACAATCCCAAGACCGGTGAGCAGCATCCAATTACTTCTGACTTTCGAAAAACGAAAGCAGTCTGGAACATCCTTTCGGACAACGATCGGAGTGTCGGTGTTATCGGTTGGTGGGCAACCTGGCCTGCTGAGCGGGTCAACGGCTTCATGATCAGCGACCACGTCAACTATCATTTTCTCCATGCCAAAGAGTCGGAAAAGACCGTGATAACAGGCAATACGTATCCTCCCGAACTCTATCAGAAGATTCACGAGCATCTCGCCAAACCGATGGAAGTTGACGCCAAGGATGTTCGGGAGTTCATCCATCTTGAGGACTTTCCCAGTGATGGGGTATTTAGTTTCTCCGATCCGGTTGATCACTTCCGCTGGGCTTATGCCACATCAGAGAGCCATCGAATCCTAGGGCTGAACGCTCTGAAGGAGCAAACGCTCGATGCCCTGATGATCTACTTTGAAGGTCCCGACAGTGTCTCGCACCTTTTTGGTCAGTACTACCGACCTGATCCAGAAAGGGCGAAAACGCTGGATGCGCAGAAACTCGAACAGTTTGGACGAGTGGTGGAGGGATTCTATGTTTATATGGACAGCATCATCGGTCAGTTCCTGGAGATAATGCCTCAGGATATGAACCTGATTGTCTGTTCGGATCACGGTTTTGATCTCAAAGAAGGCACCGGTGTGGCAAGTGGTGGCGCGATGGAACTGAAAGAGATCAGCGAGCGTGCCCACAAGGAATATGGTGTGCTGTTCTTGTTCGGTCCCGATTTCAAGATGGGTCATCAGATCATGGGAGCTCATGTCTATGATATTGCTCCGACCGTGCTTCACCTGCTCGGCCTGCCGATTCCCGAAGATATGGAAGGCAGACTGCTCTCAGAAGCCTTTCGGAATCAAGTACGTCAAGTGGCGAAGATACACACCTATGAGACGCCGATACAAGATGCAAGCCGACCCCAGCCTGCCGAATCAGGATTTGACCCTGAGATTCTTGAGAAACTGGAATCACTCGGATACATAGGCGGCGAATCTCCAAAGCGTCTCAGTAACCTTGGCAACGTGACGCTGGAAGAAGGGGATCTGGACAGAGCCCTACAGACCTATTTGGATGCGCTTTTGCAGAGTCCAGACGATCCTGCACTGCTGTGTAACATCGGCACTGTGTACGGCAAGAAGGGAGACTATGTTGAGGCCGAGCGCTACTACCGCATGGCTCTCGATGTCAAAGAAGACTTTGCACAAGGTCACTGCAACCTTGCTCTGGTTCAGGAACGCACCAACCGTGTGCCGGAAGCAGTTCAGCACTATCTCAGAGCCATCGTCCTTGATGAGAGTCTCAAGGAGGCGCGTACCGGCTTGGAACGATGCCTTGAAAAAGCTACACCAAACCCTGTGGCCGAGAGTCTTGTTGCCGACGCGCAGCAACTTGGCAAGGCAGGTCAGTATGAGGACGCATTGGCCAAACTGGAAGAAGCCGAGCACGTGTCTCCCAGCCTCTCAGCAATCTACCACTACCGATCCAACATCTATTATCTGACCGATAGACGAAACGAAGCCATAGAGTCTCTGAGGATTGCTCTGGCTTTGGAGCCGGACAACGCTCTCTTCCGCAGGAATCTCGAAGCACTGATGAAGTGAAGTGTTAGCAGCAATCTTGGTTTCCCGAACCTGCGATTGACACTCCGAATCCCCATGTGAGGGCACGCCGAGCTACTGGCTGCAGTGAGCGCCTTCAGGGGTGTTGGTGTAGTGAGCGCCTTCCGGGGTGTTGGTGTAGTGAGCGCCTTCCGGCGCGTTCTTGAAGACAGCCGTAAACGGCTTAACTACGACTGGGATCGCCGAGCGTCTGCTCGGCAGTCTTCTCTCGTCTCCTTTGCGTCTTGCGGATTTTTCTTGACAAACGCAAATCATCTGTAATAGAGATTTGTATACTTGAGTTAGTTGACTTGTTGGGAAACTTGTTTGTTTTGACGTAACGCAAAGGAGCGGTTGACGGGTGGCGAAGACGTGGACTTCCGAAAATCTTCTGACCTGCCAATTTATTCTTCCTGTGCATGAGCATATTGGCAAGGGTCTTGCTCTGTCTGTCTGTCTGTCTGTCTGTCTGATTTCCCCTTGGCTATCAAAAACAGGTAGTGCGGCATTTATGCCACGCATAGGAGCGGGAGCATCTTGCTCCCGGCGAAATCCTTCTGCGAGGCATGATGCCTCGTCTATAATCAGATTGCATGAAAGGGGTTCATGATGAAGAAGTGGGTTTTCTTACTTCTGGTCGGACTGGTGCTCTCGCCTTT
>JAKQFZ010000702.1 GCA_029558215.1 Candidatus Omnitrophota bacterium | reverse complement strand
AAAGGCGAGAGTCTGAAGGTGCGCACTGACCGACGAAGACTTGTCAAGAAGACTGTGAAGGCTCTCCAGGTCGCGTTCGTACAACTGGCACCACACCCAAAGTTGAGAAGGATCGGCGATTCTGAAAAGAACGGTCTCCGGAGTGACCAGTGCGCCTTCCGTTGTATTCCTTGCCACGATGGTTCCGTCACAAGGTGACTGTAGTGTCAGCCTTCCAAAGCGATCCGATGCTTTCGCCGACTCCAGATCCCTGAGGGATTCCTTGGGAACGCCCAACAATACAAGGTTCTTCTCCGCGGCAGAGACAGCGGCCTGGCACTTTCGAAGATCTGTCTGGGCGGTGAGGAAGGCAGCCTCACTGACGATCTGCTTTTCACGCAGGCCGGACAGGCGGTCGAAGTTTCGTTGCGCCAAATCCAACTCCGAACGA
The DNA here is from genome assembly GCA_029558215.1 of Candidatus Omnitrophota bacterium. Taxonomy (GTDB): domain Bacteria; phylum Hinthialibacterota; class Hinthialibacteria; order JAKQFZ01; family JAKQFZ01; genus JAKQFZ01. Next base: position 11,602 of record JAKQFZ010000702.1, on the reverse strand, counting down.
GCCTGAAGAAACTCCGACTTGGCGTTGCCTATATCCAGTGATTCGATCGCCACAAGGGTTTCCCCCTTTGAGACGCGATCTCCCAATGCTTTGTGAACCTGGATGACTCTGCCGCCTGCAATTGGCAGCACATGCATGATGCGGGTCTCATCCAGTTGGACTGTCCCTGTCAGGGTGAGGTGCTCTTGGATTTCCTGTTCTCGAACCTCGTCCGCTTCAAAGAGATCGAAGAATACATCCTCTTCCACTTTGACCACATTCGCCTCGTAGCGGCATTCGTCACATTGATAGATTGGCACTTCGTGTTCACAGTTGGTGGACTCCAACTGTTCCAAGGTCTCTGCCGGACAGCAGGGATCAACAACCCCGGTCTGTTTGTCTGCATGACTGTGGGAAGATGCGGAAGCCCCATGCTGGTGACCTTCTGTGGCACATGCATCTTCCTCATGCAAGGAGCGCATTGAAGCCTCGACGGAACCGAAATGCAGAAGTCCCTGCCGCCAGAGAAAGAGCCCCGTCAGACCAACAAAAATTACCAACGCCGTTCCCAGTTGATTGATATATCTAGTCATTCTGTTTCTCCCTATTCTTCAGAAACAAGTCCAGACTCACCAGTTGAGCCTGAACTTCAAGCAGATCCTCCATGATCTCCTGTCGCTGTATCTCAGCCTCGATTTGAGCAGACTGGGATTCCACTACTTCCAGATATCCAAACTCTCCCATCCGATAGCCTTCGAAGACCAGTTCATTGACCCGCCGCAGCTGTGGTAGCGTCATCTGCTCATGGGTCAGCAACGCTTCTCGAAGTGCGTTTGCCTGAGTTGTCAGTGAGTGAATCTCCGAGGTCAGGTCAAACCGAGTCTTCTCGCCTGAGGCACGTGCCAAATCCACAGACGCACCCGCCGCCTGAAAAAGCCCTTGGTTTCGGTTGAAGATAGGCAGAGGTACGGTGATTCCAAATACAAGAGAGGTGTCGTCCTCAATTCGATTGGATTCGATGCCAAGGGTAATCTCGGGATCGGGCAACCAGTCTCGGGCTGCAATCTGCTGCTCCAGAAGGGATTTGTCCAGTTGTAGAGACTCGGACTGGAGTCTGGGATGCAGATCAAGCAAGCCGATGAGTTCCTCGCTGTCGAACGGTGCTAGGAAAAAATCCAGTGAGCCCTCCAACGGGAGAAAGGTTGGGCTTGTCTCGCCCACCAAGGCTGCCAACTGGAGTATCAGCCGCTGTTGTTCGGCTTCATCCTGTTGCTGCCTTACCTCGATGTTGTGCAGTTCAGCCTGAACCCGTAGCTGCTCCATGATTGGACGTTCTCCGCCGAGAACCTGTTCGGTGACGGTTTCCAGTACCCGCTGAGACTGCTCCAGGAACTTTTTGAGCAGGTGCTCTCTCTCTTCCGAGACAAGGATCAGGGAGAACGTCTGACAAACCAGGGAACTGAGCTCCAACTCAAGGGCTCTGGTCTCCAGTCGAGCGAGAGCGACATCCTTGGCTGTTGTCAACTGGTTCAAGGATCTCTTGTTCCAGGAATCGAACGGCTGACTCAACGCCAACGTTGTACTGGCCCGTCCCAGACTGCCGAACCGGCTCAAAGACATTTCCTCATTCTCCACAGACAACGAAGGGTTGGAGCGCAGGCCGGCCTGGCGATGATAACCCTTGGAAACCTCCACGGCCGCCTGTGCCGTCTCGAATGCCGGATTGCCTGAACGCATCCTTTCCAGCACCTGTTCCAAAGTCGCCGGTTGTGCCGTTGAAACCAACAGCACCCATACGGTCATCAGCATAGAAGTGCGACGATATATCCACATATTGCATCAACCTTTCTGGCCAGTTTCAATACTCGGGAAAAAGACGACAACGATTACCGACAGGAGCCCCGCAAGAGAAGATATCAAGAGAATGCTGTTCTCAGCGAAGGCAGGCACGGGAGAAAGCAGTCCGTGCGCCGGCCGGTAGTTAGGTGGTTCAACAACGAAGGACGACGATTCCTGTCAGATCGAGCAGTCCGAATCGAGACAGTTCGTCTTGCTTTTCAGAAGGGCAGAAGCGTGAAAGGGCAGAAAAGATCGGAAGAGAGACGCTCTCCCGCAGAGGCTGGGGAAGCGTTTCCTGGTCATCCATGTGCGCATCCATGTGGGAACGGCACATTCTGGCGTTCTCACAGCAGTCACCACAGCACAGTCCAACACTCAGCTGATCTTGCGGATGCGTTTTACAGTCGTGCTCGTGATCATCTGCCTGGCCTTCCAGAATACAGGGACAAAGAGCCAAGAGCACGACACAAATCAGCAGGATTACAGATTTCATCCTTGTCCCTCAATCAAAAAAGCCTATACAAATTACGCATTCGGTTTCTCATCGTAACGTTTCCCGTCTTGTACTGACAGACTTCCCGGCTCTCCGCATGGGGCGACGCTTTCCGGTAAGACCACGCCGCCGGAGATAATCATCTTCAGGCCATCCTCGATGTTGATGGAGAGAATCTGGACTTGCTCCTCTGGGAAGAGCAGAAGCATGCCAGAGGTTGGATTGGGTGTTGTTGGAACAAAGATACAGAGCAGTTCTGGCAGATCGTCGCGACCACGGAATCGGATTCGCTCCGGATAGGTCAGGAAACCCAGAGAGTAGCAGCCCTGCCTGGGGTATTGAACCAAGACAACCTTCTCGAATACGGTCTTGTCGCGACCGACGAATGCTCCGATGATCTGTTTGACGGCTCCGTAGAGACGATTGGCAACAGGTACTTTCAGAAGAATCCCTTCAAAGAACTGCAGAATTCTTCCCCCGATGAAATTGCGTGCCACCATTCCGACAAAAACAATCCCCAGAAAAGTGACAAGGACGCCTGCCCCATAGGGTGGAACCTGGAGATTGAAAAGCTCCATGAAATACCCACGAATTCTCGCGTCCAGATAGTTGAAGATTGTGAGCAACATCCAAACGGTGATGAAGAGAGGTGCCAGAGCCACCAGGCCTGCGAAGAAATGCCCTCTCAGGGTCTTCAGCGTAGAGCCTTTTGTGAAGGGAACATGTTTCATTGTGGGGTTCCTTCCGATTCTGTTGAAGGAGTCGGTTTGGTGAGTCTTTGGATGCGAGCCTTGATGACATGTCGCTCGTCCGCTTCGACAACCGTGATTCGGAGATCGTCATGGAGCACTTCACGTCCCACGGTGGGAACGTCACCGATGACAGAAAAGAGGAATCCTCCCAGCGTCTCAAAATCCTCGCCAGTCAGGTGAATTCCCAGTTGCTCGGTGATCTCATAGGCGGACATCTTGGCATCTATGAGGATCGATCCGTCTTCCTGTATTGAGTACAGTTCCTCTTCAGAATCATACTCATCCTGTATTTCGCCGACAATTTCCTCAAGCACGTCCTCGATCGTAATCAAACCGGCTGTGCCACCATACTCATCTACAACGATAGCGAGATGCATTCGCTTGGATCGGAAATCCTTCAAGAGATCTCTGAGGGACTTGTTCTCTGGAACAAAATGAGGCGGACGCATGAACTGCTCGATGCGGAACGGGTCATTCTGCACCTGGCTGTCTTGCTGTTGGGCGTCCTGACGTATCTGCCAGTATCGGAGAAGATCCTTGGCATAGAGAATACCTACAATGTTGTCCGTTTTCTCCCTGTAAATGGGGATACGTGAGTGTCCGCAATCAGTGACACAGTGCAGAAGTTCCTGAAGCGTGGCGTCCTCACTGACACAGTCAATATCGGTTCGGGGAACCATGACCTCGCGTGCCACGGTTTCGCCGAACTCGAAGATGCTGTGGATCATCTCGCTTTGTTCCTGCTCCAACTCGGTATCCTGGGAGCCCGTGTGGAGCAGATTTCGGAGTTCTTCCTCCGTTCGGATGATTTGTGCCGGTTGCCCAGGGATTCCCGCGATCTGAAACATCTTACCGGTGAGCACAAGCACCAGGCGGGTGGGAAGCCAAAGAATGCTGTAATAGAGCAGATCGAGAGCCTTAATGGCCTTGGGGGCGATCCTAAGAGCATACTTCTTGCCGAGGGTTCTGGCGAGAACCTCGCCCACATAGAATACGGAGAACGCCGTGGCGAAGAAACTGGTCAGGCAAGCCAGGAGAAAAGCGTTGGGAATGTTGATGAACGAGAAATAGCGAAAAGCCACCGCCTGAGCCATCAAAGCGGCGCCGATGATTGAGAGGACATTTCCGACCATGACCGTCACGAGATAGCGATAGGGTTCCTCATCCCACTTGCCCAGGTCTCTGTCCTTGATGCTCTCCCTGCCCGTTCTGCCCAGGCAGGTGAGAGCGCTCTCGCACGCAGAACAGAAATTCGAGAGGCATACGAGAAAGCCAAACCCCACCAATTCGCCGAGAACCTTAATGCTCAAAACCAATCCTCCCGTGACAGTTGTCAGCGACTGTTGTGCCGCCGTGATGATGCTCCAACCTCAAGGCACACCGACCGAGACTCAAGAACAGCATCCGGCGAGCTTCTCCTCGTGACAACAGGATGCTCTGTCTGCCCATCAGCAATCTACTACTCCTCATGGTGAATGCCCAGCAGGTGCTCAAGACCATGCACAAGCAGATCTTGAATTCTTTCCTCAAGCGTCTTTCCCATCTCCTGCGCTTCCTCTTCGGCGCGTTGAACCGAAATGACGATGTCCCCCAGAACTGAAGGGGGCATTCCTTCTTCCCCTTCCTCAATGCGTGGAATGTCCTCGCGTGATTCCTGCTGAAGGAAGGAGAGAACATTTGTGGGGGCGTCAATCTGTCGGTATTGGAAATTGAGCTCGCGAATGCGATCGTTGTCTGCGAAGAGAACGCTGACCTCGGAGCCTGGGCAGCCATGCTGTTGGAGCACCTGGATGATCTGCTTGCGGATTTCGGCGCTCTGCGGTGTGAACGATTCCACCTCAGAACGAATGTCTATCGAGGGCCCAACGGAAACGGTCTGGGGCTCAGGAGGTTCCTGTGTTTGTAGTTCCTGCTCCACTTCTGCACGTGGCACCCTTGCGGCTTCCTCGCTCTGCATCCCCATCATCTCAATCTGTCTGAATCGTTCTTTCTCCGCGATTTCTTCCGGGGTTGGATACCGAACTCTTCGGTGCATCAGACTGTTGAGGGACTTGGCAAAAGATTCCGAAAGCAGATGCAGATCATGCATTGTCAGATCGCACTCGTCGAACTGGTCATCCATGAACTTGTCGTTGACAATCTTGCGAACGAATTGCTTCAACTCTCCTTCGGACAGAGAGGGAAGGGAACGGGATGCTGCCTCAACAGAATCGGCAAGCATGACGATGGCACTCTCCTTGAACTGTGGTCTGGGGCCATAGTAACGATAGCTCTCCTCTTGAACCGAACCCTTGTCATCTTCGTCGAGCGCCTGGTCATAGAAGTAAGTCAGGAGCGTTGTCCCGTGATGCTGACTGATGAAATCGGTGATAATCCTCGGGAGTTTTTGCTTACGCGCCAGATCCTGGCCGTCTTTGATGTGATTTCGAATGATAAAGCAGCTCATGTTTGCAGAGAGTTTCGAATGCTTTTTTCGATCCGCTTCCGCAAACTGGTTTTCTGAAAAATAACTGGCTTTGGCGATCTTCCCGATATCATGGTACAGCGCGCCTACGCGTGCCAGGAGCGCGTTGGCTCCAATGGCTTCCGCTGCGGCTTCTGCCAGCATGGACACATTCACGCTGTGTTGATAGGTTCCTGGTGCTTTTTGCGCCAATTCCTTGAGAATCCCTGTCTTCATCTGAACTTCGAGCAGTTTGATATCTGTTGTTATTCCCAACCAGTCTTCATAGACCGGCAGCAATGCGATGGCGAGCGTTGCCGAGATGAGCCCATTCAGAAGGCAGGGGACAATGCCAAAGACCGTCAGACGGCTTGAGGTCAGGAGTTCGGAAAGCGATGCTTTGCCAGAAATGGTCACCGCCAGGAAAGTCGTCAAGCAGCCAAAAGCTATCCAGAATCCCGCCTTATAGAGGTCTGTTCGTTTGGTGACTCCGCTCACACTCAAAATCCCGAAGGTAGTCCCGACATAGAGCGTTGCGATCTCCCGCATGTCCCAACCCAAAAGCGGTGCGATCAGCACACAAAGCACAGAAGTCCAGAACAGTGCCAACTGTCCGTTGACGAGAACGGTCAGCAGTATGCCTGATATTCCAATTGGCACAGCGAGGGCAGACTGGGAAAACGCATCGCCCAGCCGGGGAAGTATGGACGCTACGCGAGCCAAAGCAACGGTGATGAAGGATAGCAGCGCCATTGAGGTCAATGCGCTGCCGCTCTGCCAGAAATTGGGTGCGAATTTGTACACATAGGCGGCTCCTGCCGCGTAGGGAATCAGAACCAGCATCAACCAGCCAACAGAGTTGATCAATCCAAAAGAAGGATATGCCTTCTTGAGGGCTTCCAGCTTCTTCATGACTTCTTCGGTGACCTGCTCGTGGGAACTGACAATGCGTTCCCCCTGTCGAATGCGGATGACCGCCTCCCCGACTTGGCGCAACCGTTGCTCTACCTGCCTCTGAGTGTCCTGCACATCATAGCGTAGGGTCGGCTCAAGCAAAGAGACAGCGACTGACGTGAGCAAATCCAAGAAGCCGGAATCTCTGCGTGCGGGGAATCGGTCTTTGATCAGCTGAGCCAAGTCGTCTCGCGCCTGCTCCAATGAACGGATGCCAGAGAAGGAAACGCGAAGACGATATTCGTTGGCACCCACCTTGATCCGAAGTCCATTTCGCGCCCGTTGCTGCAGACTGCGGAGATCCTCGTCAGATTCGACAATACCGTCTTTGTACAACGCTTCGAAAAGGCTGGGAAGCTCTTCACGAATATCGCGCTGATGCGCATCATTGGACAGTTTCAGCATGTCCGTTTCACTCAAGACCAGACCAAGGCTTTCCTGGAAATGCTTCAGAAGGCGTGGCTGATCTTCGGTGGACTGCTGCAGCCAGGCATCTGCCATATTCAGAAGTTCTTCCAGTTGTTCGGTCCCTCTCTGTAGAACATTCGGGCTTTCTATATAGACTGGCAGCACCCGGCTTCTTGCCTCTTCCTGCTTCTTCTGGGTTTCCTGTTCGTCCGTGATCTCGATGTCCATTGGAGCAAGTATTTCCACACTGGAGACATCCCCAGCTTGCAGACGGTAGGCTTGATAGGGAGTGGTTGGTCGAATGAGGAAGTACGTTCCCAGAACGAGAAGCGCCAAAACAGAGACCTTGCCGATCTGACAAAGGACAATCCAGAACCGAGAGCGACGCCAGTCACGCTTCGGAACAGATTCTCGCTTCTTGCTTCGAAACTTTTTGCGCAGCTTCTTGAGAAGATTTCTCATAGTCCTATCGTTCCGTCATCTCCCGATCCACGTTCAAGCGTTCATAGGCGTCAATGATCTGCTGCACCAGCGGGTGGCGAACAACATCGTCTCGTGTGAAATAGACAAATCGGATTCCGTCAATGCCTCTCAGTATTTCTTCCGCCTCAACCAAACCGCTCTTGCGTCCCCTGGGCAGATCGACTTGTGTCACATCTCCTGTGATGACTGTCTTGGAGTCGAAGCCCAGGCGGGTCAGAAACATCTTCATCTGTTCCTGAGTCGTGTTTTGTGCCTCGTCGAGAACGATGAAGGAGTCGTTGAGCGTTCTGCCCCTCATGAACGCCAGCGGGGCGACCTCAAGCGTTCCTTGATCCATGTAGCGGTGAACGCGCTCGGGCTCCATCATGTCATAAAGTGCGTCATAGAGAGGTCTCAAGTAGGGATTCACCTTCTCAAGCATATCCCCGGGAAGAAAACCGAGAGACTCGCCCGCTTCAACGGCCGGCCGTGCCAGGATAATTCGGTTGACTTCACCTTGTTCGAGTGAGGCGACAGCCATGGCCATCGCGAGGTAGGTCTTTCCCGTTCCTGCAGGACCTATCCCGAAAACCACATCGGTTTCCTGAATGGCTTTCAGATAGTCGGCCTGCCGTGGACTCATCGGCTTGATGATCTTCTTGCGCGATGGAACGCGAACAGCACCCTGCCACAGACCCTCGAAAGCTTCCGGAGACTCCTGGCTCAGAAGCATGACCAGTTGTTTGATATCCCGACGCTTCAGACTGCCTCTTCGGCGAAGCGTGGTGAGCATCTCTTCCAGGACGGTTCTGGTTTTTCCGACTGGTTCAGGAGAGCCAATGATCTTGAGGATATTCCCGCGTGGCACAATTCGAGCGCCCAACGCACCCGAAAGATACCTGAGATGCTCGTCATGATGGCCACAGACTGCCAGGGTTTCCTGGTGATCTGCCAACTCGACAACCTGTTCAATGAACTGGTCTTGCTCCAAGGCCATCAAATCCTCTCTCGAATGCTGAATTGAGACGTTGAAAGGGTGGGACAACCGGTGAAGAGAGAACAGAATGCTCTGTCTGCTCGAGCCGACTTTGTGCAATGACACCGGTTCCGGGGACTCGGTGGTAATGGGTCGCCATTTCCGGGCAGTTCTATATCCATCTTCAACATCTTGAGTGAAATAGTAAAGGCAATCCCATCTGCTGTCAATTTCTGGCGAAATCCGCCAGCAGAACACACGCTTCGTCAATGGCCATTCGCGGTTTGCCCGAACTGTAAGGAGTGAAGTTATTGACGAACATTGAGAAGACCAACAACTCGCCTTCCCGTGTTGTCAGATAGCCTGAAAGCGCACGGGTATTGCGTATGGTTCCTGTCTTGGCGTAGAGATTCCCCTCTGCGCCTGTTCCCCTCATCCTGCTGGAGAGCGTTCCTGTGCGTCCCGCTTCGGGAAGACTGTCCAGAAAGACGGGAAAGGTCTGCTCGCCTCTCATGCAGTCCAGAAGTCGAACGGTTCCAAAGGCATTGACCAGATTCAGACGCGACAGACCCGAGCCGTCGAAGAACTGGTACATCCTGGAATCCAAACCGATTCCGGACAGAAACTCTTCAACGACTTTGGCTCCCCCCGCGAACGAACCGTTTCGCTTCAGTCTTGAACCCATGGTCTTGAAAAGCTGTTCCGCATAGAGGTTCTGGCTGTTTCTGCCGATGACTTTGACCAATTCCGACAACGGGGGGGAATAGTAACCTGCGATCAACTCTCTGCGCGCAACTCTGGATTTGTCGGCGTAGTCCCTGAGAGAATACGCGCCTCCTTCGACCGAGATACCTCTCTCGACGAGCCTTTCGCGCAAAACTGTTACGAAGAATGTGGTGGGGTCGCTGACGGTGATCCAGATCACCTGAGGCTTCGTTCCCAAAGCCACTCTGCCGGTGATGGTGATCTCGTTGCTCCGAAAAGGACGATCGAAGCGGATACCGGAAGTCTCCCCCGATCGGCCGGTCAAGGCCTGGTTCTTGAACTTGACAAAAGAACAGTCGGGAACCGGTTTGAGAACGGCGGGTGAACCCGCACTGCTGCCCGGATAGGCATAGACATCCACGCAGTTGTCATTGAGTGCAAGACCTGAGACTTCGGCAGCGTACCAGTCATCAAGATAGTCCATCGTCCAGCCGGGACCATGGTTCTTGTTGTCGAAAACACTGTCGTCACCGACAATATCTCCCCGAACCTTGTTAATCCCCGCTTTTTTCAGTTCCTCAATCCAGTCATCGAAGGGCTTCAGCGCATTACCGTTATGGAATCGTGCTGAGAGACTGAAGTCGCCAGATCCCCTGACGACCAGAGAACCGTTCAAGATGCCACTGGGATCAATGTCACCTGTTCGAAAAAGCGATGTCTCGTATCGGAAATTGGGTCCCAACTTCACCAGCGCTGCCGCAGTTGTGTAGAGTTTCATGTTTGAGGCAGGCACCATCAATGTGTGTTTGTTGAAAGAATAGATCTCCTCTTCTCTTGAAGCGGAGTAGACATAGACGCCCCAAGTCGCGCCGCGAAAATCGGATCTGCTGAAGATGCCATCAAGTTTTTGCCGAAGCAAGGTGATCTGCTCACCCGTGGCTTCAGGAACCATAGACTGTTGAGATGTGCTTTGCTGACCGGAACCGTCACTACCATTTCTCGGAGCGGCCTCGCTGCGGGCAGCGAGGAACACCACCGTCAGTGCTATGAGGGAAACTGTTGTCTTTTCGCGACTCATCCTTTCTCCCTTCAATGTCTGTGTCGTGTGCAGTCATTGCAGGCTTCGCTGCTTTGCGAATCATGAAGCCCGCAGTCTTGAGTCTGTTCAAACGGACATATCTGCGTTCCAGTCGCTCTTGCTGTTTTGGCGGCACGCTGATGGCAACGCTGGTCTCGGGCAAACCTCATTTGTCATCTTTGATCTTGGTTGGCTTACAAAGGTGTCCCTTCTTTTTCGAGACGGCACCGCATTTGGTGCATTTATAGTGGCCTTTTTTGGGCTTGTCCTTGGATTTTCCTTTCAAACATCCCATCGGCTGACTTCCAAAGTTTGCGCGGCTACTGAAAGCGCGCATTGTATTCATTCACCATTCGGTCGACAAGACGAACCCGCTCAAGATCGCCCGTTGATGAAATCTCATCAGAGATGCCCAATACAAGTTTGGGAGCGAACAATTCGATAATCCGGTTGGTGCATTCGATGAGGGTTTCTTCGGAGAATGTCTTGTCAAAGTACACTGCCGGAATACCGTCCAGCAGGAAAATATCGTCTCCGAGCGCTTCTTTGACCTCTTCGAGCGTGACGTCTCCCTGCGGTTGCGGTGTGATGGCCTCGATGGCGTCCAGGCCGGTTTCCTTGGCATAGGGCAGAAGAGGTCTGGTGTCGCCGTCCCAGTGGGAAGAAACGAACTTGCCAGCCTGATGCAGACGCTCGCAACGCATCTGACACGCGGGCAGGTGATACTTGAGGAACAGGTCAGGGGACAAAGTTCCCGCGTGGACGTTTTCCCCAAGGTTGATGATCTCAATGGGCGAGGCGTTGATGACATCAATGAGTCGAATATGACATTCGTCAACGGCTCGGAAGAAGGCTTCGACGCTGTCCTGCCAGTCATAGATGGCATAGACCGAGGCGGCGACTCCCATCTTCTCGACGTACAGGCTTTGAACGTTCATCCGAGGCATGAACATGGTTGGCGCACCCAGGTCGCCGACACTTGCCAACAGTCTTTCATACTGTTGCTGATCCCATTGCCAGGTGCTGTGCTCTTCACGCCAAGTGGCCACTTTGAGTTCATCCTCGGTGGCGACTTCGCGCTTGAGCGTGATGGGATGGGGACTGCTGGAAGTCTTTCGAACAACTATCGTCTGTTTGCCGACCGGAGTGGCTATGGTGATCTGTGTGTCGGTCTCGTTCAACTGGAGATGCTCTACCTTCGGAGCCGGATCTTCGATTCTCTTGAAACAGGAGTTGAACTCGTACAACCGCGCCGAACAACCCAGTTCACGGTAGATTTCATAGAGGTTCATGCCCGTGAAGGGAGCAGGGAACGGCTCGCCCGCGAAATGCTTGTCCGTGTACCAGCAGCCGATTCGAGGCTGCCAGATAATCCTGCCTTCCGACTGTCCAAAACACACCTGGCGATGAAGCTGTGCCAAGTCCATTTTCATTTCCCAACGATCCTCTCGCTCTTTTCAGTGCCGACATGGGTAAACTAGACGATTCTCCAGACAAGGGGAAGAGGAAATCG
>JAKQFZ010000692.1 GCA_029558215.1 Candidatus Omnitrophota bacterium | reverse complement strand
AACACCCTTTGACTGGGCACTGTTTACGAGGTTTGCTCCCTTCTCTGAACAGATCTCAAGGAATGTTGCCTTTCCTGCCTTGTCTCCGATAACTCCCCAGTTCCCTGCTGCAATATCAGCCTGGCGGGGGACTTTCATCTTACAGCGGCGGCAGTTGGAACGACGTCCATATCCTTCCTCTTCAAGTTCATCGATCTTGATGCCCTTGTGTCCACCCTCGTACTCGATGATGAACTGACCCTTGTCGATCTCTTCCTTGTGAACGGTGTCCGGGTCAACTTCGAATTTATCCTTGATCATCCTCCGGGCTGCAACCGGGCTGACTGATCCTCCACAGTTGACACCGATCATGATGACGTTGTCAAGGTTTATCTGGTTCCGTTTTGCCAGCTCATAGAATGCCATGGCGTCACAGCCCTTACAGGTGACTGCGAGCTTCATGTCCTTTGCCCCGTTCAGATATTTCTTGATCAGTTTGGGGATCAGGAGGGTACCACAGTGCAGGGAACCGGCGGTCTGGATGATGTCTTCTGGATTGGTAATGACGGTTGGAACGGCGTCATACAGGTCTTTGCCCTTCTTGATGGCAACAACGGCATCGACCATTTTGGTTTCCAGTGCATGCTTGAGAAGGGCGGTAACTGCTCCTCCACACTCTCCTTTCTTCTGGATTTCTGCATCCTTTGCCCAAGCGTATAACATATCGCCTTTTGCTGCCATCTTAGTTACCTCCAAACTTTTCGATTGAAATGGCACAGTGCTTGAGCTCCGGCATCTTGGACATCGGGTCAAGTGCAGTGTTGGTCAGGTTGTTGGCACCCTCAGGGAAGTGCATGGTCATGTAGACGACACCTGGTGCAACTTCATCGGTGACACGTGCGAGTGTTTTGGTCTCTCCACGGCGGCTTTTCAGCTTGATGTACTCATTGTTCTTGATACCAAGGCGCTGTGCATCTTCAACATTGATCTGTGCATAGGATTCAGGTACTTCACGGTGCAGATCTGCTGCACGGTCGGTCTGTGTCCTGGAGTGATAGTGGAAGATGAGACGTCCGGTCATGAGGGTGAACGGATACTCAGCGTCTGCAACTTCTGCCGGCGGGCGGTATTCAATACCAAAGAGGTTACCCTTGCCGTCTGCGGTTCCGAACTTTTCACGGTGCAGGATCGGGGTTCCCGGGTGTTCTTCAGTTGGACATGGCCAGCAGATTGCTTCTGGTCGCTCAAGCTTCTCATAGGTAGCTCCGAACATGGACGGGGTAACAGCCCGCATGTCATCCCAGACATCCTTTGCGGTTGGGAGTTCAAAGCCTTTAAGGCCCATCTTCTTTGCGAGTTCAGAGATGATGTGAATATCCTCTTTTGCCTGACCTGGTGGGTTTACTGCCTTTCTGACCCGGTTAATACGGCGTTCTCCACTGGTGAAGGTTCCGTCC
>JAKQFZ010000687.1 GCA_029558215.1 Candidatus Omnitrophota bacterium | reverse complement strand
ATCGCGAGACGAAGTTCTTTGATGTCATAGGTCATGTCCCGAATGCTCTCAACAACCGTTTCGTATTCCCGAAGCGAGAGGATGGATTCGGGCACTTCAATCTCAATGTCGTTGCGAACGCGAACACAACAACTCAGACGTATTCCCTCAGATATTTCAGCAGGGCTGAGATGAGGCTCCTCCATTGGAAGAAGGGGGCCACCACCGAGAAGTACTTTGACCTTGCAGTAACCACAGGTGCTTTTTCCCCCACAAGCGCTCGGGATGAAGATGCCTTTCTCGACAAGGCTTCCCAGCAGATTCCCCCCACCAGGAACCGAGATCTGCTTCTGGGCGTTGATCGTGATGGTGCAGTCACCGAAGTTGGCAAGAAAGCGTTCTGCCAGGACAAGAAGCAAAGCCAGTAGTCCCGTCAGCGTCCCCAGCACTGCAATTGCCTTCAACACCATCAAAGCCATGCAGATTCTCTCTCCTACTCAATGGGAATCATGCCCGCAAAACCAGTGAATGCCATGGCCATGATTCCCGTAATGATGAACGCCTGTGCAGGCCCTGCCAACGCTTCCGGAACAGGAGAGTTCTTCATCTTCTCCCTGATGCCCGCCAACGCCACGATAGCAAGTGTCCAGCCGAGGCCACTCCCACAACCGTAAGCCACCGATCGCCAGAAATCATAGTTTCGAATGACCATGAACAAATTGGCGCCCAAGATGGCACAGTTGACCGTGATGAGTGGGAGAAAGATCCCCAGTGCGTAATACAAAGTTGGACTGAAGCGATCAATGACCATCTCAATGAACTGAACAAACGCCGCAATGACGACGATGAAAACGATCAGGCGCAGATGCTCAAGTCCCATCGGAACCAAGAGGTAGTAGTAGACCAGATAGTTCAAAGCACAGGTGCAGGTCATCACGAAGACAACTGCTGCCCCAAGACCCGCAGACGCCTTCAGCTGACGGCTGACAGCAATGAAGGAACACATCCCAAGATAGTTGGAGAGAAGGATGTTGTTGGTGAAAATTGCCGCCCAGAAGATAGCGAAAGCACCCAGACTCTGTTGCGTCATCGTCTCACTCCTTCTCCTGCGTTGGCAGTGCCCATCGCGCCAGCCATATCATGAGACCCAGCATGAAGAAAGCCCCCGCAGGCATCACCATGATCGTCCAGCGTGTCCAGGTTCCACCCAGGACTGTAAATCCAAGAATTGTTCCGAACCCGAGAAGTTCACGAACCACGGCGATGGCAAGCAGCACCACAGAGTAACCCAGTCCACTGCCAAGACCATCCACAAAACTCGGTCTTGGGGGATTGCTGCCTGCAAAGGCCTCACACCTTCCCATGATGATGCAGTTGGTGATAATCAAACCCACATAAGGACCCAATGCCTTGGAGACGGTCGGAACATAGGCTTTGAGCACAATGTCAATGATGATGACATAGGCGGCGATGACGAGCGTTTGAACCATCATCCGAACCCGCTTGGGCGTATAGGCACGCAAGGCCGAGACAGTCGCAGAAGACATCGCCGTCGCGAAAGTCAATCCAAGACACATGAAAACCGTGTTGACAACAAGGTTGGTCACAGCGAGCGTCGAACAAATGCCCAGTATCTGACGAAATATCGCATTGTCGCGCCAGAATGAATCCAAGAATACCGCACCCAGTTTCTTTTGCCTGGCATCTGCCATAGTCAACGCACTCCTTCTCCAAGCGAAAGACCGCCCTGCTCAAATGCCCGGTGAATCTCTTTCAAATCCTCATCGAGAAAGCGCTCCAAAGCTCTGCTGGTCTGAGTCGCGCCCGTGATTGCATGAACGGAACGCTCGTCGAGCTCCCGCCCTTGGGCAACAAAACTCAATGCAGATGTACCGCCTGAGGGCTTGATAGATTTGCCCTGAAACTGTTTGCGAAACCAGAGTTCCTCGATGCGCGCCCCAAGTCCGGGCGTTTCACTGTGCCGAATGAAAACAAGACCAATGATCTCGGCTCCATCGGCTGATACTCCCAGATAGCCGTATATCGGCCCCCAGAAACCTGGCCCTTCAATGGGAAAAGCGTAGGCCTCTGCGACGCCCCGCTCATTCAGCCGGCCATAGACCGCTCGCTCGTGCCCCTTCCAAGGCATTTCCCTTATGTTATTCCGAAAAACTTGTTCCACCTCTCCAGCGCTCAGCCTCTCATCCTCAGTCACCCCAAGCGCAAGCAGAATCTTGCGCCGCTCAGTGAGCGATTCATTCACGGCAATCCGATCCTTGGTGGCTTCTCCGACGACTGTCACAGCACCGGTGAAGACCGCCGTGAGGATGACCATGTACAGAACTGTGCCAAGTGCTTTGTTCACTTCGTGCTCCGAACCTTTTTCGACTGGACATATTCCTTGACAAGAAAATCAATCAGAGGCGTGAAGGTGTTCATGAGCAGAATCGAGAACATCACCGCGCCAGCGAAAATAGAGAAACTTCGAAGAAGCACCGTCAACGCTCCAACACCAAAGCCCATAATCCATTTGCCTGGGTTGGTGCTGGAACCGCTGACCGGATCGGTGGCCATGAATACCAGCCCAAAGAGAAGCCCACCACTCCCAAAAGTGAACAGGGGATCGGGAATCTTCTCAACACCAAACAGCGAACCGAGAACGGAAACGAGCCCCGCTCCAAGAGCCACTCCAAGCATCACTCTCCAGGAAGCGACCTTTCTCAGAAGGAGAAAAAAGCCGCCAAGTACAATCGCCAAAGCACACGTTTCGCCGATTGAACCCCCTACATT
>JAKQFZ010000063.1 GCA_029558215.1 Candidatus Omnitrophota bacterium | reverse complement strand
CGATGGTTCACTCGGTGCTTTCTGCTGGGCAGGTACCCTTGGCAGATTTCTCTCAGGCTTGTGGTCAGCCGGTTTCGACGGAGTAGAGGTTTGGATTTCCTGTTTGTCTTCCGAGAGTTCTTCTTCAATCTGGGCGCTTCGAGGCTTCTCGATGAGGTTAACTTTGGACTCATCAACATCCATCAGTGTATGGGCGATACTTGGGTCAACAACCGTGCCATAGAGTATCATCAAGGGAAACTCGCGATGAAGAGGCCCCTCCAGCGATCCAAGGGAATCCACATCAAAAACGCAGTCAAGCACGACGCCACAGGCTATCAAGTCTTTGAAGAGCGCCAGGGGGCTTTTCCCTTTGCGCTGAATATCATGCAGGAGATCTACCTGTGCTATGTAAACATAGTTGCCTTTGTCAACGGCATGCTGAATATCGAACTCGGTTGCCGAGAAGAGGTCTCGACCATCCGTTGTCTTGATAGCCGCAGGAGTACTAAGCGATGCCTTTTTCTCTTGGGGGAGATTGGAAGAAGCCAGACCGGTCAACGCTGTTACAAACTCAGTGATGTCAACATCGTTGCTTTCCTTGTAGTTGTCAATCATGCTGCGCAGCTGATCAAACGACACCAGAAGAATGTTCACCACTTCCGGAGAGGGAACGAGTTCCTTGGAACGTACCATGTCAAGCACGTTCTCAACCCGATGCGCCAGGTCCCTGATCTTTGCCAACCCAAAGAAGCCTGCTCCCCCCTTCACTGAATGTGCAGCACGAAACACTTTGTTGACCAATTGATCGTCAATGTTGGCTCCCGCCTCTTCGATGGTCAGGAGATCCGTTTCGATGGTCGCAAAATGCTCCCTGGACTCCTCAATGTACATCAAAAGTGTCTCGTCTTCGGCATGCATGAGCCGCTCTCCTAGTCGACGCCCTGAATCGTGAAATGCTGATCCAGTCGCATGGTCTTGAACAGACTGATGATGTCGTCACACACATTGATGACCCGAACCACGCCACCAAGCTTCTTCAAGGAATTGTGTGTCGAAACGATCAATCCGATGCTTATCGAGTCAATGTCATCCACTCCAAGAAGGTCGAAGATGACTTCAGCGACGCCCTGATCAACCAAGTCCTTCAGCTCAGGTTTCAACTGCTCAGACAGACTCGCAGTAAACCGTTGAGTCGGTTTGACCGTCGCCCTATTTCCTTCCCTGATGATGGTCTCGCTCATTGTCCTTCCTCCAAGGAGAGAATCTTCTTGCGCAAACTAATTGTGTTGCCTTTGGTGTTGTACTGCACTTCATCAGCCATAGATTTCATAATATCGATTCCGGTCATCGGATGCTGGCAGTCAGCGGTTGAACCTTGCCGATGCAGTCGCTCATTCCACTCAAACCCCTCGCCCTGATCTTGAACTGTGATTGTCACCCAGGGTTTCTGGACCGTCACCGTGCAGCAGACGGATTGCTCGAGGCTTCTATTGGAACCATGGACGATTGCGTTGTTCAGTGCCTCGCGCAGCAATAAGGTAATCTCAAACCGAGCAGACTTGGAAAAACCGTCGGGAAGCAGATCTCGAACCTGCCTGCAAAATACGTCCACACATTCAAAACTTGCCGTGAATACTCCCGTGATCTCCCCAGGACGTACCTTTGTCTGATATACATTCATGCTTCTGCAGCTCATGGCGCAACCGCCTGACTCAACGAGAACAAAATCTGTCCCACGGTTCCAGGCAGGTCAGCACACTGAGGTGCTGTCCTGTGTGGTGCTGGCTTACCAAAGAAACTGCCTCCTGCGAAGTCCGCCTTCCTGGTACAGCATCCCACATTGACATTCTCATTCACTTCCTATTCTTTACAGGCCTGAATCCTGTTCTGCATGGCTATTTAGCAGGGAGTGAGCCAACTCGTGAACATTTCCATAAGTTATTGCATAACAATTAGTTATATGCTGTCAAAGAGACATCGTCTTGTTTCAGGTGGGTGTCAAAGAAGTTGGCAGAAAGCAAGTCAAATGAATCTTAAGTCATTTGTATACAGTCAGTTATGCACCAAGATAGCATCTCATCCTGTCGGCGTATTTGACACCACCCGCGTCAGAGTGTGTCAGAATTCTTACGTCTCTCCCGAAGAATCAAGGCCTGGCGAGTAACTCCAAGCATCGTTGCCGCAAGGCTCTTGTTGCCTCCGGTACGCCTCAGAGCTTCCTCAATGAGCAGCTGCTTGGCCTCCTCCAACGTTGGCAGTTTGGGGCCAAAAGAAAGGTTGCCCGAATCGCTTGTCTCCTTCCCCAACGTTAGATCCATCTCACCGTCTGAAGTTCCGTAGATGTGTTCTTTGAACGACTCCATGGAAAGCATCATTGAGGAATGCTGACTGACGGCATCAAACACCATGGCTCTCAGCTCACGAACGTTTCCGGGGAAGTTGTAGTTTGAGAGCAGCGTAATCAGTTCCTTGGGAGCCTTGGGAGTCTTCTTGCCCATCTGCTGAGATGCTTCATGCATGAAGTGATCCAGCAGGAGTGGCAGATCATCCAAACGGTCCCTCAGCCTTGGAATTCTGACTCGATGAGTGCACAGCCGGTAATAGAGGTCTTTTCTGAATGATCCCGACTTCTGCATGGAGTCCAGATTGCGATTGGTCGCCAAGACCAACCGTGCGTCCGTGCGCTTGTAGGAGTCCGATCCGAGCGGCATGTATTGCCTCTCCTGGATCATGCGGAGGATCTTGGTTTGTTCCGTCTGCGCAAGGTCTCCGATCTCATCGAGAAACAGTGTTCCGTTTTGTGCCTGCTGGATCAAGCCTGCCCTGTCACTGTCTGCGCCGGTAAATGCACCCTTGACGTGCCCGAATAAGGTGTCAGAAAACGTTGTGCCATCCAGCCCCGCGATGTTGACGGGCACAAAAGCCCCCTTTCGCTTGCTCGAAAGGTGAATTGCCTTGGCAAGGAGTTCCTTGCCGACACCGGTCTCACCGAGAAGCAATACCGGTTCAGAGGACTTGGCGACCGCTTCGGCATATTGGAATACGCCGTACATTTTTGCGTTATTGGTCACCATTTCTGAAAATGCCTCAGGGAACTTGATCTTCTGAGTCAACAGAGACTCGCTGAGAGCAGAGTGCTCGAGTCTCAGGTCTCCAAATACAAGAGCCTGTTGAACCGTCGAGACGAACTGCGAGGAGTCAAGTGGCTTGACGATAAAATCGAACGCTCCCTGCTTGATACATCGCACGGCGATCTCGATTCGATCGCATCCTGTTGCCACAATGACCGGGATGCCTGGCAGCATCTCAACGATGAGAGGGATCAACTCTTCGCCTGTCACCTTGGGCATCAAAA
>JAKQFZ010000682.1 GCA_029558215.1 Candidatus Omnitrophota bacterium | reverse complement strand
ACGCAGTGTGGGAAAAGCCAAACGCGTTCTGGATCTTCGAAACCTTTGACCCCTGATAAAGAACAGGCTGCCGACAACAAGTCCGACAGCCTGCTTTGTTCCTTGGCGTCCCCTAGGGGATTCGAACCCCTGTTGGCGGATCGAAAGTCCGCAGTCCTAACCGCTAGACGAAGGGGACTCTCCGTATGGGAGCCTGTGCTCTCATATTCAGCCCAAAAAGGGCAAACCTTCACACTGCTTCCGCTCAAGAACGAAAACCGGAAGGCTCTTAACCCGAGTCTTTTAAGCACCTTGCGGAGACAAATGCCCGCAAAGCATTCGAAGACCCTTCCGAACAAAAGGAATGTACTTCATCCGGAGCCTCGATTGCAAGTATTTTTTCGTTTCTAACGTACTGGCTCAGTTACGCAAGGTCGGAGATTTTAGTTCCGAACGACTGAGGCTTGGCGAAGGAGTGAGGAATCTCTCTGGATTCTGCAGTGAAGAGAGATTCGTCATTCCGCTCCCAGAGCGTCGCTGCATTTAGAATGACAACCATACCCTGTGTAACTAAGCTGATACGGCGTGTGGAAAAAAATGCTGGACAATGTCTTCTGAACGGTGCTAATCTCACACAGACAATGGAACTGTGATACCGTTGTATCATACGAATTCGCTCGTTGGAGCAGTCATGGTCATGAGTTAAGGAGGTGACAGAAGGCAAGTAGTTCATTTTCACAGTGAAATTTTGTGCGTGATCTGGAGGTGATGCCGGGACAGGAGTGTTTAATCAAGTATCGAGGTCGGAAATTTCGGGGTTGACTGCCCCGCCGACAGGGTTTTGTTCTGGGAATGATATTCGTTTAGTTATCATGCATTGTTTCGTAGTTTGATGATTCAAGGAGCTAAAAAATGAAAAAGATTCTCATGATTGTTTTGTCGGCAGCGCTTCTCACGGGAGTGGCCACTGTCTCTCACGCGAATGTGTTTGCCGCGCACTTGAAGGCGGTTGCATCCGGTGGAGCAGGGACGGAGTCATACGAACTCAGCTATCGTCTCAACGAACCGGCGACAACCGTCTCGGTTGAAGTTTTTGGTCCCCTTCCGGCCACCACAGTGATCCGCACGATGACCGGGACAACGACAAAGGGTCTGAACACAGTGACCTGGGATGGCAAGAAAGATGGCGGAGCTCGAGCCGACGAGGGCGACTACGGATGGAAAGTCGTTGCCACGGATTCCGTGGGCCACACAGCACAATATGATCTGATTACTGATGATGCCAGCGCATTGAATTTCTACTATCCGAGAGGCATTGCCATCAACAAGAATCAAGACAGCGACACCTTCGGCTGTATCTATGTCGTTGAAGCCAACGGTGGAGCGACAGGCCTAGGAAGAACGACGACGGAAGGCGTTTTCATTTTCAACAACGATGGCACTCCCTTTGACAGTCAGGGCGATACGGGTTACTCGGGCAGTGTTGCCTGGGGATTGACAACAGCGGGTCTGCCGTCGGCTTCCGGTCCCTGCCGAGCCGGTTTGAATGAAGATGGCAGCTACCTCTATGTTTCCGATTGGACAGATGCCCATGGTGGTCTCTGGAGAGCACCAGGAGACTGCAGCGGGACCTGGCCTGCAGCCCTCACGGAAGCAGGACGAGATGCAGCCGGCTTGTGCACCAACCACGGCAGTTTGATGCCCGTTTTGGTCGAAGGTTCCGGTGCATCCACCGTTGTGTACTCGATGGATGAAGATTATCCGAATGCAACTTCCCCTCAGCGTGCCAGTATCTTCAAGTACAATATCGGAACCGCTGTTGACTATGCAGATTTGCCGACAGTCGAGTACGACGATGGAATTCTGGATCGAGTGCAGAACTACACTTGCGACATGGTTCGAGGCAACGATGGCTGGTGGATGGCGCAATACCGCTCATCTGGAAACAACAGTCAGACCGTTCCTGCTCTGTTCCATTGGAATGTCACCTCGGCAACCGAGGACTTCAACTCTGGCGTCACAAACTTGGGAATGAACGAAGGTTTCGGCGCACTGGCGAAGTCAGTGGATGGCAATATTCTCTACCTTGGCAGCTATGGAGCGACAGGACAGGTACATGTCATCAACATTACTGGCTTCCCGGGCACGGCCGCGTCACGTGTGACATACTTTAAGACCAGTACTTCTTCGGCGACGGACTATGCGCGAGATGTGAAGACAGATGCAGCAGGAAACTTCTTTGTAACCATGAACGTCTGCGAGCTTCTCCGAGGCTTCTCGCCGGACAGTGGTGCAAACAGCTTTACCACGAACAACCCGACCAGCCAGAAACTGAGCTTGGCCGAGCCACCGGCAACACCAACTCCCAGCACGTCCGTTTCACCGGAATACTGGCAGCAGTCGCACTAACCAACTCATAAAGAGACAGTACGAACATTCAGGGGATTGGCTCTCAGAGCCGATCCCCTGGTTCTTTCTATGGATGCGGTTTTGGGTCGTTCTCATCTTCTGGTAAGCCGGGTGCCGGGTGCCATGCCCGCCTGTTTCATGGCCGACAAGCGGCCATGCCACCCGCCACTCATGGCGCGAATTCGTATTACAGG
>JAKQFZ010000664.1 GCA_029558215.1 Candidatus Omnitrophota bacterium | reverse complement strand
AGGGCGAAATTCATCCCGCGCAGCATAAACTGAGCTGCCCTGCGTGCTTGGATGCTTGATCGGTAGATGACACGCCTCTCTTGGACTCTGAGTCACTGGGAGACTTATATGTCTTTTCACCGTGTCTCACTTCAGAGTGTCGAGCAGTCGGAGCAGATCGCTAGTGTCGAAATTGCTTCCCCAGTCTACAGACAGAAGCAGAAGGTCGAGAGAGTCGATCACACCGTCGTCATTGAGATCCCAACTGACCTGCGGAGTTGGGGTGAACGTTGGCAGAGGTTCGACCAACTGGGCGTACCAGAGGCCGTTGACCGAGGAGCCGCAAAACACGGTTCCTTGGTTGCGGGTTGAATAAGCAAGTACGCTTGCCTGAATCGGCTCGGAGCCGGTTATCTTCGTCCAGGAGGTGCCTTCATTCTGAGTCTGGTAGACGCCATTCCCCATGGCCAGACAGTAACCGCCCGCATTGCCAGGGATCGCAATAAGGCTGTCCGCTTCAGGGTAGGTGCCACCCCAGTTGATGGGCAACCCTGTGTTGGCGGCGTTCCATTCGGTTCCGTTGTTTGCGGTGAAGTACAGGCCACTGCCTGAGCCCCACCAACCGGTTCCCGCCATGACTCTTCCGGGTTGGGTCGGATCTGAAGCGAACGACTTTACCAGCGGCGCGCCCGCGCCACGACTCCAAGTCTCACCTGCATTGTCGCTGTAGTAGTAATCATTGGGATAGTCGAAGCCGCCAATGACGCCGCAGAAGATTCGCCCACCGGCCTCGCAAGTGAATGTCGTCGCGTTGTTCACATCCGGCAAGCCGATGATTTTCGTCCAGGTTGTCCCGCCGTTGATGCTCCGCCAAATGCCATTTCCAACCAACGCCGCGAGGACGATGTTGGTCTGGGTTGGAACAAAGAGAAGATCGTTGACGATGGACGTGTTCTCCCAGGTAACCTTCGACCACAGATTCCCCCCATTCGTTGTCGAGTACAGCGAACCGGTGCCGCCTGTCTCTTCAGTTGCGACCAGAAGATGCTCTGAATTGGCTGGATTCACTTCAAGTGTTCTCACGCTGATCCCGTAGTATGGGTCAGCGACAATTCCATCAACAGCATTGCTCCAGGTCTTGCCATCGTCTCGTGTTCGCCAGACTCCCGATGTGCTCAGGCCGACATAGATGGAGCGGGGTGTTTCCTCGGCGACGGCGATGGCTCGAACACTTCCCCAGGAGTGCATTCCGGATGATGCTGACGCCCACGTGGAACCCTCGTTGGTCGAGCGCCAGATGTTTGTCTGAAGCCCCCATAGAAGCAGCGTGTTCGCGTTCGCAGCTATGACCTTGTATTGGTCGGCGACTGGGCGAGTCCACAGAAGACTCCAGGTCTGGGTCTGCTTGTTCAGGGAATAGGCAGATGATTCCGAGAAGACGATGGGTGTTCCGTTGAGCCATCCTGCACTTGTAGCTCCCTGTGGGACGGTTCCCAAAGCCGGACTGCTCCAGGTCTCACCTCGATCGGTGCTGTAGTAGGCCTTGTTGTCCACAGACTCGACAAAAAGAAGTTCCAAAGGGTTCTCAGGGTTCGGAGCAATCGTTCCATAGATAGCTCGATTCTGAGGCAGACCGGGTCTCATCGTGAAACCAGTCAAAGTCGTCAGATCACTTTCAAGTCGGAAAGGCTGGGTTTGCTGTGACGATCCGGAGTCATAGTAGACCGAACCATCCGCCGCTGCCGCGATCCCCTGAAAAGCATAGTTGGCAGATACCTTGTGCCAGCTGTCGCCAAAGTCGTCGCTGTAAAAGAGTCCTGTGGAGACACCGGCAAAGGCACGGGTGGATGCGGGAGTTGCGGCACTGATCCCGATGAACTGCCATCCGTAGGGAGGTGTGGGTGGGGTGATCCCTTGGTTGACTTCGATCCATGAGTTTGAAGCGACATCCCATCGAAGGATGCCTTTTGAACTTCTCACCGCCAGGATCGCCTGTTCAGTGGCTCCGAAGACAATGCCGTCCACGAGATAGTCGCCCTGAACCAAAGGAACTTGGGGCATGTTCTGCCAAGTCAAACCGGCGTCATTTGACTTGTATACCTGATCCCTTCCAAAAGCATAGACCCAACCAGTGCCTCGAACCACATTGAGCAAGGTTGCTCCCGGAGGACCGAACTCACGCCATTCAAGTGAACCGGCAAGCGAAGCCCAGAGACAAAACACACTGACCACAATCAGATATCTCTTCAAAGACATTCCTTCTCTCCTTGCATCCGAGGGGGATGCCTGCAAGTCAATCATCACAAAATCAGGTGGGGAAAGATGCACACTTCCTCACCGCATCCTCGTTCTTGGTAATAACGATGCCAGAAGGGGTTTGGTCTTTGTCAAAGGAAAGTTTCTGAGCAGGTTAGTGCCCGGGCATGCACGGGCTGTGCCCACTTGTACCCGTTGCCTTTTTGCTGAAGAGACGAGTTTTCATGGAGTCTGGTTCACAGGGAAACCAAAGATCAACTGCGAGGATGGTGACGCCGATGCACTTCGCGCAGCCGATTCTGTTCGACATGGGTGTAGGTCTGAGTCGTTGATATGTCTGAATGACCCAGCAGTTCCTGAATGGAACGCAGATCAGCGCCTCCTTGAAGCAGATGTGTCGCGAAAGAGTGCCTGAGTGTATGTGGGGAAAACGATTTGGCAATACCTGCTTTGAGACCCCATTTTCGGAGAATCTTCCAGAACCCCATTCGAGAAAGACGCCTGCCGGAGGGATTGAGGAAAACAACAGTTCCACCGATGCCCTTGTCGAAAACTGTTCGGGTGTTCTCGATATAATCCTGAAGCAGGGACACAGCCTGTGAGTGCATGGGGATGATTCGTTCCTTGTCCCCCTTGCCTCGGGTTCTGACAAACCCCAAACGCAAATCTACATCCTCGATCCTGAGTGACAGGAGTTCTGAAATCCGCAGCCCTGTCGCATAGAGAACCTCGAGCATCGTTCGATCCCGAATCCCTCTGGGATCGGTCGCATCGGGGGCGGCCAGGAGCCTTTCCATCTCTTCCTGAGTCAAGAACTGAGGCAGGTGCTTGATCTGTTTTGGGGAGCGCAGGTGGACGGTGGGATCCTGATCGGTAATCTTCTCATGAACCAAAAAGCGAAAAAACTGCCTGAGACTCGACTGAGCCCTGCCTACCGTGGCAGGAGTTCTTCCCGATGCCTGAAGGTCAAGGACATAGCGACTGACTTCGACACAGTCAATATCTTTTGGAATGGCCAGGCCGTGTCCTGAGCAGTACTGCCGGAAATTTTCCAAGTCTATCAGATAGGCTTCACGGGTGCGTTTCGACAGCCCGCGTTCCACGGTCAAAAAGTCGGAAAACTCCTGAAGATATTTCCCTTCTGGTCTCATATTGAAGTGAATCATAGCCGGATTCGTCAAGAAATAAAAGAGGGTGGACGGGAGAGGAGGCCTATGCCATTATGCTTTGACGATGTGTGTATCGAGAATATGGGCAAGTTGTTTCTTTTCAGTTGCCTGAGTACAAGATATTGGGTATATTCTGATGTCTGAGGCTTTCCTATTGAGAGAGCCTGTGACAATATGCACTGGAAAGGTAGTACCCAAGAAAGACTCAGGTGAGCTTGATTTGAACAGAAGAAAGGGTCTTTCTGCCAGCTGACTGTCTATGCTGCACAAAACGCTTGACTCTAGGATTTACTTGAGATATGCTTTCGGAGTTAAAGGAATATCTCAAACTTTGGCCAAGTGCCGGAGTTTGGCTCGTGGGATTGGGAAGTGAGTGGCGTTGCGACGGACTCTTGGCTCTGTTCTGGATGTGAATGGAGATGATTCTGATGAGTACACAAAGCCACGAGATTAACCCAGGTATCAAGATGCGGTTTGCTTTAACGCTTCTCATTGCATGTTTCCTGGTGGCGGAATGTGTGGTCTCCACTGCTCAGGCATTGGAAGATTCCACATCGGCCTTATCTATCCAGGAACGCCCCATGCTTTTGGCACAGAGCAGCCGAGATCGCTCGAGCGATGATGACTTATTTGGAGACAACCGAAGGTCGAGCACCAGTTACCGTTCCGAAAGACAACGCAGCGAGAGCACGACGACTCGGAACACCGGGACGACGGAAAACTCCAGAAGCACTGACACCAGCAGAAGAACGAGCAGCACGGACCAAGACCGAAGGCGAATTGAAGAGGAACGCGCTCGACGTAGTTCAGAGAGAGACTCCGAAGAAAGGACTTCAACACCGAGTCAACCAACTTCCGGAGACTCCGGACGATCTTCGGATCGCCGGGGTGACGGTCGCAGCAGGCGTGAGTCAGGATCCGGACAGCCGGGTTCCGGTGGTTTGGAGATAGTCGGACCTTCTCCTGACGCTCCCGCGCCACCGTCTCCTCCAGGAGCGAGAACGGCTACGGGACAAGTGCAGGCCGCGCCCTCGGAACGGGCGATTCTCTATTTAAGCCCGTCGTCCAACATCGTCTCAGTGGGACAGCGTTTTGTGCTGAACCTCAATTTGGAGAACCCCAAGGAATTGCGATTCGACAAACTGGGAGTCACTCTGTCTTACGATCCGAGATTTCTGGCCGTGGTTGAACCAGCGGGCGAAGAGGCTTCTGCTGCAGTTAAGAGCGCCAGCAATGTCTTGATCCAACCCAACGCGGAATATCGTTTGATGGTGAACCGATCTTTGCCTGACAAAGGTCTGGCCTTCTACCATGTTCACATGATGGATGGAGACACCCGGCGCTTCAAGGGAAGTTTCGGGCAGATCCAGTTTGAAGCTGTTGAACCCAGTTCTGCCACGACCATCCGTTTTGTGGGAAGAGATGCGAATGTCAGTCTGGCAGAATTGGATCCTCTCGGTCTTCCATGGACATATCTGGAAGCGAAAGGGGAAGACATTCTTGGGCAACCGAAAATTGAAGGCGATGGTGTGCTTTCAGCAACAGTGCGAGTCAATCCTTCCGGAGAGCCCCTCTCTCCCTACGCTACTCTGCGCAATGCCAGAAAGCAGCAACGGGATCGCATTCCCCAAGGTTCGGTTGCATTGTCCATCGTGCCATCAATGCTTTCTGTCAGACAGGGTGAACCCTTCTCCGTGCGAGTGAGGCTCGACAATCCGTCC
>JAKQFZ010000640.1 GCA_029558215.1 Candidatus Omnitrophota bacterium | reverse complement strand
TCGTGTTGGCCTCTCGGAGAAGATCAAACTCCGCGTCGCTTTTGATGGCTCTGACTTCAAACAGCACGTCATCGGCGGCGACAATCTTCCTTCCTGCAACGGCCTTCTCAAAATCTGTGTATATGGCGTGCGGAATGATATTGGTGTTGGCAATGCCGACAGTCTTGATGTCATTGCTCGCCAGGATCGGTTGGAGCAACTGTCCAAAGTCACCACTTTCTGCCTCAGGAATCCAGTCCGGAGCAGAAGTCTCAACATATCTCGGGTTGATTCGCACGTCAGGAACCCTCGAGAAGGATTGTGCGAACCACTGCGACTCGGGACCACCTGTTACGAGAAACGCTTCGCCTTTGGCTGGAACAACTACGCCAGCGAAATCGAAACTGGGCCAGAAATCTGACAAGTAACGAATGTTGGACGATTCACATTCGCATCCGTAGGTAAGGAGGAGATCAATCCCTCTCTTACGCATTGCCTCTTGAACCTTGGCGATGCGCTGTTGATATTCTTCCCTTGGAATACTCGGCATCATCTTGAATTCCTCCCTGTAATCGAAAGCCTGAATTGTGTTCTCATCGAGTCTCTTCACACCAGCGCCTAATGAATTCCATATAGAGGTGCACGAGGTTCATTAAGTCGTCAACATCAACCCATTCATCCTTGCCGTGGCAATTTCCGCTACGCGGTCCCAGAAGAATAGCAGGAACTCCAAACCGGTGAAACAGGAAAAGGTCACATGAGAACGGAGCCCCGCGAATCTTCAGATCAATTCCCAGATCACGAGCTGTTCTGGCAAGACTCTGAACTCCCGGATCGTTGACGGAAATCTCGGCTGGTTCCATATAGCGAAACTCGTCCTCAATTCGCGGTGGATTCTCTCGCAGTGCTGGATCATCAGACAGTTCCCGACTCAGGAAATCAGTGAAGACGGAATCGAACTCCTTTTGCATAACCATGGGAAGTGTCTGGATGATGACAGAAAGCCAGCACTCGGGAGGAACTGTCATCTGGCCGTCA
>JAKQFZ010000635.1 GCA_029558215.1 Candidatus Omnitrophota bacterium | reverse complement strand
ATTCCCTGCTTTTTCTTCTGCCATTCTACTGGCTCGTCGCCACATCACTGAAATCCGATCAACAGGTGTTCACATCGCCACCTGTCTGGATACCAAAGCCGGTCATGTGGCGGAATTACCTGGACGCCGTGCAGTTCATTCCCTTTGGCCGATATCTCTGGAATACCGTGATGGTGTGCCTTGGGACGGTTGCTGGAGCCGTTCTGTCGAGCACACTGGTGGCGTACAGTTTTGCCAGAATTCGATGGTACGGTCGGGATACCATTTTTGTGCTGCTGTTGGCGACGATGATGCTGCCTGGTGCGGTGACGCTCATTCCGGTGTTTCAGGTGTTCAAATGGCTTGGCTGGATCGGAACTTTCAAGCCTTTAATTGTGCCTGCCTTTGCGGGTAGTGCTTTCTTTATCTTTCTCCTGCGGCAGTTTTATCTGACGATTCCAACGGAACTCTCCGAGGCAGCAAGGCTCGATGGCTGCAATGAGTTCTCGATCTACTGGCGAATCATCCTGCCACTCTCCAAACCGGCGATCATGACTGTCGCGTTGTTCACGTTCCTGGGCAGTTGGAACGATTTCATGGGGCCCCTGATTTACCTTACGGACAGTGACAAGTACACTCTTGCAGTCGGGCTGCAGCAGTTTCTTGGGCAACACAATGCGGAGTGGTCATTGCTCATGGCATGCTCCGCGATCATGACTCTTCCCATTTTGGTCTTGTTCTTCTTCACGCAGAGAACGTTCATACAGGGCATTGCCTTGTCGGGAATCAAAGGTTGATCGTTTTGCACGATCTGTCCTATAGGAGTTTCCGAGGGGTTGTTTTGCGGGACAACGCACTTTGTGCTATATACGAGCCGACATTTTAGAAAGGGCTTTTTGATGAGGGCAAAAAAGATAACCAAGAAGACTCGAGCCGGTGGTGAAGTCAAGAGCGACCTTGAGCAGTTGCCTCTTCTTCCACTCCGGGATGTCGTCGTATTTCCCAACATGATCCAGCCTCTGTTGGTAGGTCGCAAGAGATCAGTTGCGGCTGTGGAGAAGGCACTGGAGAAGGACAAGCGTCTCTTTATCGTGACGCAACAGCAGCCTGAGACGGAAGATCCCGGCCTGAAGGATCTCTATCCGATTGGGACTCTCAGCGTGGTGCATCAGGTCGTGCGTCTCCCCGACGGTTCGATGAAGGTTTTGATGGAAGGCGTGACGCGCTGTCAATTGGTGGATGTTTTTCCGGTGCCCGAGATGATCCTCTGTTGGGTCAAACCAGTTGAAGAACCGACATCTTCGGGTTCTGAAGTGGAAGCCCTGATTCGGCTTGTCAGCAGCCTTTTTGAAAACTATGTCAAACTGAATCCAAGGGTGCCTCAGGAGACGCTCATGGTGCTCTATAACGTCTCCTCTGATCCCCATCGTCTGGCGGATGCCGTTGGTTCCAACTTGTTTATTGACGTTCAGGAAAAGCAGGGAATTCTCTCGACTCTGGATCCGGTTGAGCGGCTTCGAAAACTCTGTGAAATACTGAACTCGGAGAATGAGATTCTGGAACTTGAGCAGAACATCAAGTCTCAGGTTCGAAAGCAAATGGAGAAGACGCAGCGCGAATTCTACCTCAATGAGCAGATTAAGGTCATCCAGCGCGAACTGGGGCGCGAAGGGGACATGGCAGAGGAGGTTCTGGAACTCGAAGAGAAGATCGCTGCAGCCAAAATGTCTCCCGAAGCGGACGAAAAGGCTCGCAAGGAACTGACCAGACTTCAGCACATGCCGATGATGTCTCCTGAAGCGGCCGTTGTTCGAACTTATCTTGACTGGCTGGTTACTCTGCCTTGGAAGAAGAGTTCCAAAGAGCAACTCGACATTGAGCAGGCGGAGAAGATTCTTGATGAGGATCACTACGGACTGAAAAAACCCAAGGAAAGGATTTTGGAATACCTTGCGGTTCGGAAATTGTCGAAACATCTTCGAGGGCCGATTCTCTGTTTCGTCGGGCCGCCTGGCGTGGGGAAGACTTCCTTGGCGCGTTCCATAGCGCGTGCCCTGAATCGCAAGTTTGTTCGCGTTGCCCTTGGTGGGGTTCGCGATGAAGCGGAAATACGGGGTCATCGAAGAACTTATATTGGCGCTCTTCCCGGACGCATCATCCAATCGCTTAAACGTGTAAAGACCAATAATCCGGTTTTCCTTCTGGATGAAGTGGACAAGATGAGTACAGACTTTCGGGGGGATCCTTCATCTGCATTGTTGGAAGTTCTGGACCCGGAGCTGAACAACACATTCAGTGACCACTATCTTGAGGTAGAGTTCGATCTCTCAGATGTGCTTTTTATCGCCACGGCCAACACCAAATATCCCATTCCGCCCGCGCTTCGCGATCGAATGGAGATTATCGAACTGCCGTCGTACACCGAGCAGGAGAAACTTGCCATCGCGGAGCAGTTTCTTGTCCGGAAGCAGATTCGGGCGAACGGTCTGAGCCGCAAGCGAGTTACCTTCACGACCGATGCACTGAAGACACTCGTTCGGGGCTATACCAAGGAATCTGGAGTCAGGAACCTTGAGCGTGAGATTGCCAATGTCCTTCGGAAAGTTGCCAAGGCGATTGCCAGCAATAAAGCCAAAGGAGGCCTGGTCATTGATGGGACGGCGGTCGAGAAGTACCTGGGTGTACCGAAATTCCGCCAGACAGAAATCGAACGTGGTGGTGGCGTAGGTCTTGCAACGGGACTCGCGTGGACTGAATTCGGTGGAGAAGTGCTTGCGACGGAAGTCTCGATCATGGAGGGTCGCGGGGAACTGGTGCTGACTGGAAAACTCGGCGACGTCATGCAGGAATCAGCCAAGGCAGCCTTGACCTATACGCGGATGCAGACGAGGCGCTTCGGATTGGCGCGGGATTTTCACCAACGGTTTGACATCCATGTTCACATTCCCGAGGGAGCCATTCCCAAGGACGGGCCATCTGCTGGAATCACCATCGCGACCGCGATCATCTCGGCGCTGACTGGGATGTCGGTACGTCAGGATCTGGCAATGACGGGCGAGATTACGCTTCGTGGCCGTGTCCTGCCTGTCGGGGGGATCAAGGAGAAGGTTCTTGCGGCACATCGAGCGGAGATACACACCGTGCTGCTACCGGATGAGAACAGGAAAGATCTGGAAGACATTCCGAACGCAGTGCTTCAGGAACTTGAAATCCACTTCGTCAAGAATATGGATGAAGTGATTGAACGTGCCTTGGTGGAGTGAACGGGGCGAAATAACGCTGGACTGGAGTCCGAGGTTTGAAGAGAATTGACTTCTCGCAGGCGCAACTACTGGCTTGTGCTGCAAGCCCAAGAGACTTTCCGCCGCCGACGCTTCCGGAAGTGGCCTTTCTCGGGCGTTCCAATGTTGGCAAATCGTCGTTGATTAACCGGCTGACGCGACGAAAGAACCTTGCTAAAACGTCCAGTACTCCCGGGAAGACTCGGATGGCGATCTTTTTCGATGTGCAGGGCATTCTTCGTTTGGTGGATCTTCCCGGCTATGGCTATGCGGCGGTCAACGTTTCGATGAGGCAGCAGTGGCAGACACTGATGGACGCCTACTTTGCACGGAGTGAATCAGTCTGCGCAGCGGTTGTCATCATGGATATCCGCCATGCACCGACACCACTCGACAAGGAGCTGATGGACTGGCTCCAAACCTTTAGTGTCAAAATCATACCTGTTCTCAACAAGGCGGATAAACTCTCCAAGAGCAAGCAGAACGAACGCATTCGGGAAATACGGAGAGAGTGGATTTGGTGCGACGACAAGGCGCTGATCACTTTTTCCGCTTTGAACGGTGCTGGCAAAGATCAGCTCGAGTCGTCCATTGTCCAGAGCATCAGACGGAAAGACTGAACAGCCATGTTTGACGAGCGTGACAGAACTTTTCTCAATCTCATTGTCCCGGATTGCCAGTCCGCCCAGGAGCGTGGCAACAGGCTTTCTGCCTTGGTGGACGGCCTTGTGGATCACATTGCCTCACAGAGCGGAGCTGAAGAAGTCTTCCGAATCCGCTCACTTGATGATCTTGCTTCTCTTTCGACCGACGAGTTGATGAGAACGAAATCCTGGGAGATTGCATTTCACAAAGAGCCTTGTACTGCATCCTTGTGTGCATTATTGGGTGAAGCCATTGACCGATGCAAGCCTAGAGCGATTGGCGTTTGGGCTATGCAGGATGACGCCTCCACCGAGAGGCTACTGACCATGCTGAGGACGATTCTGGTGAGTCTGAATCGTTGTCCGGTTGGATTGCGTCTGGTTTCTTGTCCTACCTGTGCACGCTGTCGTGTGAATCTGATTGCCTATGCTCGCGAGGTTCAGCAATCGCTACGGGAGCGCTCCGGGAATCTCGTCGTTGCTGTCATGGGCTGCGAAGTAAATGGCCCCGGAGAAGCCAGGTCTTCGGATGTTGGGATTGCGTTTGGGCGCGGAGCGGGACTCATCTTTCGCAAGGGCGAGAATATCCGTAAAGTCTCTGCCGATAAGGCAGTACAGTCTCTGATGGATGAGGTTGACCTGCTGTTGAGGGTTGATGAGAGCCAAAACAGCGATATGTCGAAAGGTCTTGGAGTACAATGATCCAGGAACGGTCGTTACCACGTGCTCACAAGTGCCCCACCTGTGGCAAGCCGGTCGAACCTCGTAAGCCCCAAGATCCGACACCGCCTGAGTATCCTTTTTGCAGCGCTCGGTGCAAACAGATAGATTTGGGAAGATGGTTTCTCGGCAACTATGCCATTAGTTCGAAGATGCAACCGGAGCAGGAGGAAATAGAACCCATAGAGGATGAGAGATCAGAAGATGAACAATCCGCCTGAGGGAGACACTTCGGCACCACGGCGCAAGCGCCGATCGGCGAAGGGAATCCCTTCGAGCCCCGCTGGCAAAGTGTCTGTCTCCCACGTGTGCGTGGCAAAGCCACAGCATTTCGCCAAGTTTATGAGTCTCAAAGGCATCCTGCTGCCAGTGTTGACCGCGTTGCTCCTGCTGCTTGGTTTTCCGCCGTTTGATCTCTTTCTCGCTCCCTGGTTTGCGCTTGTTCCATTCTTTCTGGCTGTTCGGCACGGGGCACACTGGAAGAATGCCCTGAAAGGGCTGCTGTCAGGAACCCTTTTCTTTGCTCTGCTCATCTGGTGGCTGAACTATGTGACGACGATTGGGTATGTTCTTCTGGTTCTATACCTTGGCCTTTATTTCGCTTTCGCCTCTTGGTTCCTCGGTCTCTTCCGCTCGAACGCCCTCAGGGCGCTTGTTTTAAGCCCACTCTGGGTATCGCTGGAGTTCTTCCGATCGTCCGGGATTTTCGGCTTTTCATGGGGACTTCTTGGGCACACTCAGTACCGGAGTCTACCGACGATCCAGATTGCCTCATCAACGGGAGTCTATGGAATCAGTGCACTGCTTGCTGCGACTTCTGCCGCTCTGGGGTATTGGTTTTTACAGCGTTGTGAGAAACGCTGTCGCTTTCGTGCTCTTCACGCTGTCATTGTAGTTGTTGTATTGGTGCATCTTTTCGGGCTCTGGGCTCTGTCTCAGCACCCAGAAGGGACGCCACTCAAGGTTGGACTTCTGCAGGGAAATGTTCCGCAACTTCTGAAGTGGGAGCCCAACATGGAAGATCCAACGATCAAACTCTACACTCAAATGACGCACGACGCTCTCGCCCGAGGAGCCGAACTGGTTGTCTGGCCTGAAACAGCGGTTCCGGATGTGCTCGATTGGAAACCTGATTGGGAAAATCAATTCAAGCAGTTTTGCGCCAAAGAAAGGTTCAATCTGCTGTTTGGCGCGCTTCATCATGATGTAGATGCTGGACGATATTTCAACTCCGCCTACTACATGACTCCAGAGAGTGCTTCTGCCGAGCATGGAGTCCAAAGATATGACAAGATGCGTCTTGTTCCCTTTGGAGAGTATGTGCCATTTCGAAACTTGCTGCCGTTTGTGCAGGAAGTGGTCGAAAGCGAGGGCGGTGGATTGTTCTCTGGTGGTGTTGATTTGACGGTGTTTCAGGCAGGCCGAGCTGCTTTTTCCACGCTGATCTGCTTTGAGTCCACGCTTCCCTCGGTGGCGCGGGTCTTGGTTCAAAATGGTGCACGGGCTTTGGTTGTTTTGACGAATGATGAATGGTTTGGCCGCACGCCGGCAAGTCTTCAGCACGGACTTCAGTCCGTCTTTCGAGCCGTTGAAAACCGAGTTCCAGTGGTTCGGGCGACCAACACAGGATGGACGTGTTCCATTGATACAAGAGGGAGAATACTTGCCACGGTTCCTCGCTTTGAGGAAGGAATTCTTGTAGATAATATGCCTGTTCCCGACCGAGTTGGAACGGTTTACACTCGTTGGGGAGACTGGTTTGCCTGGCTTTGTGTTGTCGTCGTCACGACCATGGCTGCGCTGACGCTGAAAAAGCAGAGGGTGAAGAGATGAAGGTTGTTCAATTTGCATCGTCCAGCACATGGACAGGTGAGATGGCTCATGTGTTCAGCTTGAGCAGAAGCCTTGCCAACCGGGGCGCGGAGATCACGCTTGCGTTTCGGACGATTCGAAAAGGGAAGGGAATCCCACTGCCGGGGGAAAAGGCAACCGAGTTTGGATTCAGCAGTGTGCTTGCTCTGAATCTGGATTCCGGCTTCTATCCCTTTCAGATGGTTTCGGATCTCCGAAAGTTGATCCGACACATTGACCGTGAAGGTATTCAAGTTCTTCACACACACCGAGGACAGGACCATTGGCTTGCGGTTGTCGCCTCAAAACTCAGTTCCCGAAAACCTCATGTGGTCAGAACTCGCCATGTCGCGGTTGCTTTGAGAACCCACATTCTGAACCGATGGCTTTTTGAGCAAACCGATCAGGTGCTTGTGACTGCCGAGGCCATTCTCGATCAGTTTCAGACAGCTCCCTTCAAACTGAAACGCCCCGTTCGTCTGTTTCATGGGGGCGTGGACTGCGAGAAGTTCACTCCAGGACGCACGGGTGCTGGGATACGTGCCGAGTTTGCCGTCGGGGAAGAAGACTGTCTGATATGTGCTGTTGGACATCTTGCACGAGTCAAGGGATATGAAACGCTGCTCGAGGCGCTCGAACTGGCGCGAAGAGCCAATCCCGCGATCAAGTGTCTGATCGTTGGGATGGGGAGTGAGGAGTATCGGAGCAGTCTGCAAGAGCAGATCGAACAACTTGGGTTGCAGGAGGCTGTCACATTGACAGGTTTTCGATCCGACGTTGCGGAGATCATGGCTGCGTCCAATTTCGGGGTTCTTTCTTCAGTCAGTTCTGAGGGCAATAGCCGTACAGCACTGGAACTCATGGCTTGCGGCTTGGCAATTGTTGCCACATCGGTCGGATGTCTGCCCGATCTGGTTCTGGACAATGAAACGGGCTACATCATCCCACCTGGAGATCCCGCCTCGATGGCCGAGAAGATTCTCGTTCTGTCGGAACATCCAGCGCTTGGTGCTGCCATGGGTGAGAAGGGACGCGAGCGAGTCCTGGCCAACTACTCCGAGCAGACAGTGGCGGAGGAAATGGAAATGCTCTACAGGGAGATCATTGGCCTGTAATCCGCATTGGCCGAACGAAACGAGGAATCTCTTTTCTCAACCCCCATTTCCCTATGCAATGACAGTTGGCACTGTACTTTGTCTATCGCGAATCTCTCTCTTTGAATCTGTCGTTACCTCAACAGGCAAATTCTGCTATATAGGAGTGCTGCGGTTTCAGGTGAACTCATTGTTCGCCTGGAACAGGACGGACTGTTCGCTATCAGTTAAGAGTGTCCGGGAGAGGAACGGTTTGTCTTTGAACACGAATTGGCAGGAGATTGTATGTTTCCGCTAGAACGGATTCGGAATTTTTCCATCATTGCACACATTGATCACGGCAAGTCCACACTTGCCGACCGGATTCTCGAATACACTAACAGCATTCCAGACCGCGACATGCGCGACCAGGTGCTGGATACGATGGATCTGGAACGCGAACGCGGGATCACAATCAAAGCGCAGACGGCTCGGTTTTTTTACCACGCTCGAGACGGGCAGGAATATCTGCTGAATCTCATAGATACCCCAGGACACGTGGATTTTACCTTTGAGGTGAATCGCAGCCTGGTGGCCTGTGAAGGGGTTCTTCTCGTTGTGGATGCCTCGCAGGGAGTTGAGGCGCAGACCATCGCCAA
>JAKQFZ010000628.1 GCA_029558215.1 Candidatus Omnitrophota bacterium | reverse complement strand
AGTAGTTTGTTGCCACTGTGAAGTCGCGGTTCACCACAGCAACTGCAATCCTTCGATGAACCTGTAGTCGCGCCGATTGTGTGTCATCAGAGGAATTTGGCGTGATATGGCTGTGAAGGCGATCCGGGCGTCCGGCTTGTCTGGGATTTGACTGCTCTGGAATCAGAGCAGGTGTTTCGTTCCTTCGATTGCTGCGATTTTGTCACGGATCGTGGCGGCGCGCTCGAACTCCAGATGCTTGGCGGCGTCCAACATCTCCTTTTTCAGTTCTCTAAGTACACGCGCCCGATCTCGTGAACTGAGTCTTTCAAGATCGTAGAGGTCGTAACTGAACTCCAATGCTTCTGTTTTGCGCTTGACCCGTGCTTCAAGGATGTTTCTCACGGATTTCACAATGGTCTGCGGCTCGATGCCGTGCTCCTCGTTGTAGTCAACCTGGCGTCGGCGTCGGCGATCGGTCTCATCGAGCGCACGCTTCATGGAGCCGGTTATCTTGTCGGCGTACATGACGACTTCGCCCGCGGCATTTCGGGCAGCACGTCCACAGACCTGAATCAGTGACGTGTCGGATCGTAGGAAACCTTCCTTGTCTGCGTCGAGAATGGCAACCAGTGAGACTTCCGGCAAGTCCAAACCCTCTCGAAGCAGGTTCACGCCGACCAGAACGTCAAAATCTCCAGCGCGAAGTCCTTGGATAATCTCGACTCGCTCCAGAGTCTCCACTTCAAAGTGCAGATACCGAACCTTGAGACCCATCTCCTCGAAGTATTTCGCCAGGTCTTCTGCCATGCGCTTGGTGAGTGTCGTAACCAGAACACGTTCGCCACGGTCAACGCGCTCGCGGATGCGTCCATAGAGATCGTCCACTTGACCCGTGGCCGGCACCACGACGACCACTGGATCCACCAACCCTGTCGGCCGGATGATCTGCTCGACGACCTGGTCGCTGATACCCAGTTCGTAATCGGCAGGCGTCGCGGATACGAAGATTGCCTGCGAGACAAGACGGAAGAACTCATCGAACTGCTGCGGTCGGTTGTCCATCGCGGACGGCAGCCGGAATCCGTACTCGACTAGAGTCATCTTTCGAGATCGGTCGCCAGCATACATCCCCCGCAACTGCGGCAGCATGATATGCGACTCATCCACGATCAGCAGGAAATCTGACGGAAAGTAATTCACGAGACAGGCTGGTGGCTCGCCTGGTGCCCTGCCTGAAAGATGTCTCGAATAGTTTTCGATGCCCTGGCAATACCCGATCTCGGAGAGCATCTCCAGATCGAAGGTCGTCCTTTGCTCCAGTCGTTCGGCCTCAAGGAGTTTCCCCTGCGAACGCAGTTCAATCAGCCGTTCACGCAGCTCATCCCGAATGGCCTGGAACGCGCCTTGAAGTCGCTCCTTGGGCATGACAAAGTGCTTGGCCGGATAGATCACAAGTTGATCCATCGGGCGAACCATGTTTCCTCGCAACGGTTCAAATTCTCCCAGTTGCTCCACTTCGTCCCCAAAGAGACAGATTCGGTAGGGAACCTCTTCATAGGCAGGGAAAATCTCAATGATGTCTCCACGTACGCGAAACATACCCCGATAGAAATCCACATCGTTGCGCGAGTACTGCAGCGCCACCAGCTGGCGCAGTATATCTTCTCGACGGATCGTCTGCCCGACTTCCAACATGAGAATCATCTGCTTGAAATCTTCCGGTGTTCCCAAACCATAGATACAAGACACAGAGGCAACGATGATAACATCGCGGCGTTGGAGCAGGGCAGTGGTCGCCGCCAGTCGAAGCCGGTCTATCTCTTCATTGATGGTGACCTCTTTCTCGATGTAGGTGTCCGTCTTGGGCAGATAGGCTTCCGGCTGGTAGTAATCATAGTAGGACACAAAGTACTCGACAGCATTCTCGGGAAAGAACTCTCGAAACTCCGAATACAGTTGAGCCGCGAGAACTTTGTTGTGGGAGATGACCAGCGTCGGACGGTTCACGTTGGCGATGACGTTGGCTATCGTGAACGTTTTGCCAGAGCCCGTGACCCCAAGCAGGGTCTGATACTTCATGTCGGACCTGAGACCCTTCGTAAGGCGTTCGATGGCTTGCGGTTGATCTCCCGACGGATCATAATCTGAGACAAGTTTGAATGATCTCACTCGACAACATCCTCGACAGTCGCAACTGACGTCAATTTGGTATACTAGCCTTGGCGTTTGTCTTTCGGCAAGTCGTGACAGAGGGAGGTCTCGGATGAAGACGTTATTCCCAGGAGTGTTTCCCATGTTCCTTCTTCTGTCTTGTTTGGCCAGTAGACCCACGGTCGTTGGCACGGAACAAGTCGAACCGTTCTGTAACATCTGTGTAAGTGTCCTTGAGACGATGGGTTCCATCAAACACAACGCGTTGGGCTTTCTCCACTCGTTTCGTGCTGGAACAGACCATTGAAAGCCCTGCGAAAGAGATGCGAATTCATCTGCCGAGTCTGGAGCCTGCTGCAGCGATTTCGGTTGTGCTCAGTGGGATATGATCTGCCGGTGACGGACTTGTCTGCCACGCCGCTTGCCCTCGGTCTGCAGGAGCGTAGAATTATTTTCAGAATTGGTGACAGCGCTCGAATAAGTTCTTGTGGCAGGCGTCAATGAGGGTGTCAGATCGCGATGTCACTTCCAGTACACTGCTTCTTGCTGTGAGTGCAGACAGACGGCATGTCTGGAGTGATAGGAATGTTGGAACTGTTGCTGGGGTATGCCCTGATAGTGGGCGGGTTTTTCCGAAAGGAGCAGGACGATGAATCGGAGAATGGGGTTCGTGTGTGTTGTTTGGGGTTGGATCATGGTTTTGTTGGTCTGGGCGTGTCCAGTCTGGGCACAAGAGACTTTGGAGACCTTCACGATCACCAAGATCGAACCTGATCCCGAACAAGAGAGCGTCAATATCACCTTCAGCAAGCCGGTGGACTGGACTACCCTGGAACGCAAGATACAGTTTGTTCCCTGGGCGAGACTTTACTGGTATTCGAGCGAATACCAGTCAAAAACCAATTCCCTTTTCCTCAAGGGGTCTTTCAAGAACGGTGTCCAGTACCGACTTTCCTTCCCGCAAGGAACCAAGAATGGCAAGGGTATGGTCTACCAGGAGACCGTTTGCACCTTTTTCATGCCAGACAAACCGCCCAAACTGGCGTTAGCGGAAAAGCAAACCCTGATCGAGCGAGATAGTCGCCAGATGGTTCATCTCAATCTCACCAATGTAGATGAATTGCTTTTTGAGGGTGTGGAGATCCCCCCTGCTTTGATTCCTCTGGTGCGTTCGGCATCCGATGGGATTTCTGGTCAGAAATTGGCACCCGTTGTTGAACGCCTGCGCCAATGGAATCAGCCCATTGCGGATGCGTTGTCAAGGCATGCTCAGTTGGGCATCCCTGCGGGGGAAGTCTCTCAAGCCATGCAGTTGTTTTTCACACAAGCGGAAAAGAACAAGGATATCCGATTTTCTGCTCCCTTGACCTTTCGAGAGAATCCGAAGAAAGGCTGTGTGTTATGGGCGAGATTTCGTGACAACGCTTCGGGGAGTGACGCACGAACGGATTTCCGAATGCTGCGAGTGACGGACTTGGGGATCAGCTGCAAGCGTTCGGAGAAGGATTTCCTGGTCTGGATTACCTCGCTCCGAACAGGCAAACCACAGCCGGACGTCTCAATCCTGGCTTTTGACAGAGAGGGCTTTGGTTACCCGCTTGGAAAGACCAACAAACAAGGCGTTCTGTATGTCGCGGACGGCAGTCAGGCAACGCGAATTGACCTGCGTGGCACGCAAGAGCGCATTGTCGTTGAAGAAACGGCGCTGCAGGCAGGTGATCTGACTTGGGTTGTTGCCTTTAGTGAATCAGACATCTCTTATGTCTGGCTACAAGTGGAGTGGCTGCCTGTCCCATCCGAGTTCACCGAAAATACTTCCGATATCAAGGCAGTGCTCTTTACGGAAAGAGGGGTCTACCGTCCTGGGGAGAAGGTCTTTTTCAAGGGCACTGTTCGCCAGTGGGAAGAAGAAACCGTCGGACTTCCCCAGAATGCGACCTGTTCCATCGAAATTGTCAATCCCGTAGGGACTGCGCTCTACAACTCTTCCCAGCGCTACTCGAAGTTCGGAACTGTGCATGGCGAACTTGAGATTCCTTCCTATGCGAAGTTGGGAACCTATCAGATCGTTCTCCGCAATTCCAAACAAGTGGAACTGACGAGGAGAGCGTTCAATGTTGAGGAATTCCGTCAGCCTCGCCATACCGTTGAAATTCTCTTCAGCCGGGAAACTCGAACGTCCACAGAGTATATCAACCTGGACAGGGAGCAGCATCTGCTGGAGTGCAGGATCTCCAGTCGGTACCTGGCAGGGGGCCCTGTCAAGCATGGGAAGGTGCGTTGGAAGGTTTCCGCCGTCGCCACCGATTACCCGCAGAGCAAGCATCCGACGTTTCAGTTTGGTCATCCGACGGAATCGGACTCCGACGACTTCCTCGAGACGGGTGAATCCATTCTGGATGAACAGGGAGAGGCGGTTGTGAGACTCCCCTTGGGGCGAGCTGCCTTGGGTGGTGTCCACGGCATCAAGGTAGATGCAACAGTCGTGGATTTTGACGGACGAGCCGCGACAGGCAAGGGAGTCTATCAAGTTGAGCCGAAGTACCTTGTCGGGCTGAGCGAGCATCCGGAGACGGTGCGGGCAGGCGACGCGCAGGTGTTGAGGGTTCTTGTCTTGAACGAGAAACGCCTGCCAGTGAAGAAAGGGTCTGTTCAGATTACCGTCTATCAGCAGGGTTATTACTACCATCGAATGCGCAACCAGGAAGGGAACATGTACTGGAAGTGGAATGAGATCTGGCGGCAGCAGTATTCCGCAGACCTGACTCTGCTGAATGGTCTGGCTCAGTTTGATTTCGATTTCAACTGGGGCAGCCGATATCTTGT
This sequence comes from Candidatus Omnitrophota bacterium, assembly GCA_029558215.1. Classification (GTDB taxonomy): domain Bacteria; phylum Hinthialibacterota; class Hinthialibacteria; order JAKQFZ01; family JAKQFZ01; genus JAKQFZ01. The sequence goes on along the minus strand of JAKQFZ010000628.1, from coordinate 4,241 downwards.
TCAATGCACCTATCGCGATTCGGATGGCAACGACTACTCATCAGGAACCATCTATGACGTGGAAGGACCCTACTTCTGGTATGAAGAAGAGGAACGAGTTCGCCCCTACGAACGAATCCAACTGCTACCCGACAAGAAGGAATATGCCATTGGGGACACCATCCGAATTCTACTCAAGAGCACCAAGCCGCTGACGAGTTGTCTGCTGACGGTGGAGCGCGACAAGGTCTTGGAGCATCGGTTGATCGAGGTTCGAAACAACGAGATTTCCATTCCCGTCAGCAAGGAGTTCTATCCGAACGCCTACATTTCCTTGACTGGGATGATCCCACGTGGGGATTTCCCAACCTATCAAGGAGAGTATGACACCGACTCTCCGAACTTCGCCTGCGGAACCTTGAACGTCAAGATTCGTAACGAAGTTCAGAGTCTGAAAGTGCAGATACTGGACGGCGCGGACATTCCCAAGAGTCTTCCAGGACAGAGGATGACCCTGGACTTTCAAGTCACCGATGAATCGAACAAGGCGGTGACGGCGGAGCTTGCTGTGGGTGTTGTGGATGAACAGGTTCTGGCGCTGACTCGATACAAGACTCCGGACCTGAGTGGTCTGGCCGATTTTCTCTTGCCTCTGAAACTGCTGACGGGTGAGAACCGAACCGCACTTCAGATGCAGACACCGTTCAAGCCGTTGCGCAATGAGCCTCTGTCCGGCGGTGATGGCGCGTATGGGGATGGGCGGCGTGATCCTCTGGATGCCAAGCTGAGAAAGGACTTCCGACCGGTTGCCTATTTCAATCCAGCGGTTCAGACAGATGACTCCGGCAAGGCATCGGTAACGTTCGAATTCCCGGACTCCATGACAACCTATCGGGTCTATGTCGTGGCGTGTGATGCCGGAACGCGTTTTGCGAGCGTGGAGAAGAGCGCTCTCGTCGTGAAGGATTTCTATCTCGAACCCGGCTTGCCTTCGTTCTTGATCAAGGGTGATCAGTTCCAATCACAAGTGGCCGCCTTTAACAAGACTGACGGATCAGGTGCCATGTCCTTTGACACCAAGAGCAGCGAACAACTTGCGATCGAGAGTCCTTCCCGATCCTATGCGCTCAGTGCCCAGGACAGAGTGCTGGTTCCGCTGACCGGAGCCGCAACATCTGTCGGAACCGCCACCGTTCAATTGAGCGCTGGATTTGAATCCAAACAGGACGCGGTGGAGATCAAACTGCCAGTGCATTCGGGATATCAACGACATCGTGATGTCGCTTTTGGCGTGGTTCATTCGGGAGCGGGTATCGAGTATACCTTCCCCGAAATCCTGTCACAGTTGCCGTTGGACGAAATCGAACCGGAAGATTTCACCGTCGAGCTGACACTCTCCAAATCCCCATTTCTTCGGATGAAGCCTGGCCTTCAGTATTTGCTCAAATATCCCTACGGCTGTATCGAGCAAACCAGTTCGGGAGTGATTCCACTTGCGGCACTGCGCGGGTTAATCCGCGACGGTCTTGTTCCAGGCATTACGATTGAGGAAGCCGACAAGTTTCTCAGCAAAGGGGTCGAACGACTGCTCTCCATGCAGTTGAACTCGGGTGGTTTCAGTTATTGGCCGCGTCAGGGGCAACCGACGCCCTGGGGCAGTATTTACGCCACCACAGCGCTCTTGTTTGCTCGAGAAGCAGGTTTCGCTGTGCCGGACGAGCAATACCAGTCGGCTCTGAATTATCTGGTTGAGAGAATGGACGAAGATTCGAGCAATCTGGACTGGGGCGATACTTCATTCAGCGGAATTGTGGCGTTCATTCTGGCAAAGTCTGACCGACTCAGCAGGGGCGAATGGGAAAAACTCCAGAAACAGTCCAGCAAGATTGGATTGCAGGGACGTATGCTCCTGGTTCTTGCGGGCAAGCAGAATGGGACACTCTCAGAGAAGGAGGCACTCTCTAAGTTTCGCGAAATCCTGAACGAACCGCCTTCTGATCGACGAGGCTGTGCCTACTACGCCAAGCATCGGGAAGACGCCATCGCACTCTACTGCTGCAATGAAATCATCGCCGCAGGTACCGAAGCGGCCATGTATTCCGAGAAACTCCTGAAATCCATGAATCCTGACGGCAGATGGAGTTCGACCAGCGACACCGGTTGGGCGCTTATGGCCTTGGGGAACTACTTCAAGGGAATGAACCTTGCTCAAGGAAGCGTTAAAGGACTGGCACGAGCCAGAGGTATGCAGGAAGGCCCCTTCGAACTCGATGGTGCAGACTCTATAACAATGTCCATCAATGCCGCGGAATTCCTCGAACAACCAAGCGTTGACATTGAGACCGAAAGGGACGCTTCGCTATTCTATGAGCTGGTTGTCGTCTATCCAAGAGTTGACTATGCCCGAAACGGCTACTCCGGTGGATTCACTCTGAGCAAGAGCATTAAGAACACGGACGGCAGTGAGGATATCCGCGTCGGAGACGTAGTTGAGATAAGCATCACTCTATGGGGAAAGGGGCAGGATCTCCGCTATCTGGTTCTTGACGATCCTTTGCCGGCAGGCTTTGTTGCCATCAATCCTGCTCTGGCGAATGAAGAACCGATGCGTCCTACATCTTCTCGAGATCAGGATTTCTACTGGAGATATTGGGATTTGGCAGGCTACTACAAACTCGTGCCCAATCATCTGGAAATCCGTGATGACCGAGTGCTTGTTTTCCGAGACAACCTGTGGAGTGGCGAATATCGTTACAGTTATCATGCACGTGCCGTCTGTGCTGGCACCTTCAAGATACCCTCAACGATGCTCCAACTCATGTATGAAACGGATGTGTGCGCCTACACTCCCGAAACGATGATTACCGTCAAGGAGCGACGATGAAGAACTCAGGAGATCCTGTCGCGACGAAGGATTTATCCCGCGCCCGATGCTCCAGTCCTTGCCTTTCGGGCAAGGGCTGCCAACAGGAAGGTGCACGCCCATCTCGCCGCCGGAGAATTCTCATCGCGGCGACGGTAATACCCGCGTTGTGTGTTGCGTCCCTTTGTCTGTTGTTCTCATCGGTCTCCGTGGTGCCTGACGATCTGAGGATTTCCGACGACCTGATTCTCACGGACAGAGATGGGCGAGTGCTTCGGCATGTTCCTGGTCTGCGTGAGGAAAGACATCTCTGGACGAATCTGGCAGAGGTGCCACCACTTCTGCGTCAGGCTTTTCTGGCAGCAGAAGACAGGCGCTTTTTCGAACATCATGGCGTTGATCCAAGAGCCATGCTCCGCGCTTTCCTCTCCAACTGCCGCTCCAGGAGGATTGTATCCGGTGCGTCAACGATAACACAGCAACTGGTTCGAATTACCTATCCGAGGCAGAGAACATACGCGGCAAAACTTGTCGAGATCGTCCGTGCCATCAAAGTTGAGAGACGCCTCAAGAAAGAAACTCTGCTTGAGTATTATCTCAACCGCGTGCCGATGGGAAACAACATCGTCGGAGTGGGCTTGGCTTCGCAGGTCTATTTCGGGCGAACACCCGAACACTTGGATGCCGCCTCATGTGCATTGCTGGCATCGCTGCCGAAAGCACCTGCCACATTGAATCCCTATGGAAAGGATACCGAAAGGCTCAAGACAAGGCGCAACTGGATTCTGGGTCGAATGCTGCAACAGGGTTGGCTTTCGAAAGAAGAACATGATCGGGCGGTACTGCGAGAAATTGAAGTGCGCCCAAAATCATTTGCCTTCAACGCACCTCATTTCGTTGACTGGGTGATCGCCAAGTCGGCACAGTCGAAGGAATCTGCGCTGTTTGGCGTTCATCGAACCACGCTCGATCTGGAGATGCAGAGAAATCTGGAGAAGGTTCTCGCTTCACACCAACAGCGCCTGCTGGCCAATGGTTGCCGCCAGGCCGGAGCGATCATAGTACACAACCCGACAATGGAAGTCTTGGCGCTCTCCGGTTCTTTGAATTACTCGCAAAAAGACGGGGGATTCAACAATGTTGTGACAGCAATGCGTTGTCCAGGTTCCACGTTGAAACCATTCCTCTACGCCCATGCCTTGGATTCGGGATTCACTGTCTCGACTTTGTTGGGAGATACAGAACGGGGTTACCGATCTCCGACTGGCAGTTATTTCCCAAGGAATTTCGACCGATATGAGTATGGCCCTGTCACGCTCAGAACTGCTCTGGGCAGCTCCCTGAACCTCTCCAGCGTTCAGATGCTTCAGATGGTCGGTCAGGATTCCTTCTTTGAGTT
>JAKQFZ010000626.1 GCA_029558215.1 Candidatus Omnitrophota bacterium | reverse complement strand
GGTAGTGGTCTGATCAATCTGGAAGGTGTCTGTGCCTTTGGCATGGTTGATGTGATAGGTAATCGGTGTCCTGCGGCTGGAACCATTTCCCCAAGCCACATAGACCTTGTAGTACCCGGGACCAGGGAACTTGGGTGCAACTGTTGCATGCTTGGCTCCGGCGACACTTCTGTAGGTCGAACCGTATCGGGTGCCTATGTTGCCAGTCGAGTCCGGAGCGGTGCAATTGACACTGGTATTCGCCATTCCACTGTCAGCGTACCAGGCGTAGTTCTGTCCTCCAACACGACTCTCAACGATAAAGGTCTGTGCGCCGCCAACCAACTCCGGTTGAACGACAATTCTCATCCACGCTTCACTGTCCGCTGGACCAATTCGACCGACACCTGCCTGGGTCAACATGAAGTGTTCGTCATAGATGGATGTGCCGGACACGTTGGGTGACTGCAGGACGAAGGAGAACGTAGCTGTCTCGCCCGGTGCCACCGAGGTAGGAGCCATAACGGCAGGTTGTGAGGCTGAAGGCCACGTCGCCGTATGGTGGAAAATGCTTGTGCGTGTATCAGGTCGTGCCAAAACGACCTTCGTATCCGCGGCGGTCCATGTTGCCGTTCCGATATTCTTGTATTGCAGGGTGACTGTTTGTTGAACGCTGCAGTCCATGACCGAGGAAAACACCTTGCCCGTGAGTCTTGCATCCCAAGTCTTTGGTGCCGGTGCAATGGACTCGATGGCGATCGCGTTGGAGCAGCTGCGCTCCCCCTCATGATCGTAGGTTCCATTGTCGGAGGGATAGTTGAGAACACCGTTGTACTGCTCTCCCGCTCCCCACAGGGTGCTGGAACCACCCCCATCCAGATTCAACGCATTGGGGCATCCAAGTTGTGCCATCACCTGCGCGAGTTCCTCGCAGGTCATCCCGTCCGCCATTTCCGTGCGACCATCAGCAACGAGAAGAATGAGATGATAATCCGCCGTGATGCCGACGGCGCTTCTGGGATGACGACTGGTACAGTGAGAGCCGATAGAGGTCAGATATGCTGAGGGAATCGTGCCGTCTACGATAAGCAGAGGCCCGCACGCCATGATGTCGGGATGCGTGACATTGTTTGCCCAGCCTCCAGAGGGGATTCTCTGAATGGATGCAACATCAGAGGCATTGAGAGCAAGCGCTCCCTCGTAACCCCAAGGTGAGAAGAGACTGCCCCCAGGTGGTATCACCGATCCATTGACTCTGAGATAGGTGACATGCCCCCCCGTTCCCGAAGTGTCAAAATAGGTTCCGTTGATTCCCCCAACCGAACCGGAGAACTGTGACGGAATCATCGCACTAGTTCGTTGTCGGCTGCTCGGCAGATAAGGAAACTGCACCGAGACATTTGGATTGTTGAGATCAACGTCAAGGTAGCTGACAGTCTGCTTTGAGTTGAAAAGACTGTCGAAGAGATACTGACGCCAGACTACCCCCACACCAACCTCTCGTTCAAACCAATCCGCGTCGGCCAACGTTTGTTGAGCGTGGGCACGAGGAAATCCAGACACCAGCACAAGCAGTGCAAAGAGGAGAATCCCGATTGACCTGTGCAGTCGGACAGATTTCGACGTAAGCGGATTTCTTCCCGTCATCTCATGGCTCCTGGGACACCCCTGACAAAGGGGAGTGATTTCTGATTCAAGCAAGCCAACAGAAGAGTAGCGCAGCACACGGATGCCAGCCTGCTCCTTTTTCCGTACGTACAGAGTAGCATAACCACTGAAGGAGCGTCACTCAAGATGACGTTTCAGGAACGCAAGACTTTCGATGGCAATGGTCTCAGGATCGGGATCGTAGTTGAAAACTTCGACGGAAACAAAACCCTGATAATCTACTTCCTTGAGTGCTTTTGCGATGGGGGCATAGTCTACGTCGCCAAAACCAGGCCCTCGAAGATTGGCGTCATTTGCATGAAAGTGAGCCGTATCTTTTGCATGAGCGCGAATCAACTCATCCACTGGCTGTGCTTCTGAACACATGGCCTTCACATCCAGATGGAGCCGAAACCGGGGATGGCCTATCTCGTGGATCATCCGAACCGCTTCCGCAGCCGTGTTGATGAAATCTGTTTCGGTTGGTGCCAGCGGCTCGAGCGCCAAGGTGACATGGCATCGTTCCGCTTCGGTCATCAAAGATGCGAAGCCCTCTGCGGCATACTGCCATGCCTGGGTCTTGTTCAATGCGGGATGCACGTTTCTTTGCTTGGGAGAACCAAAGACCATTAGTGCTCCACCCAGGTCGGCGCAGAATTGGATCAGAGATCTGAGATAATCCACCGTGCGATCTCGAATCTCCCGATCGGGATGGTTGAGATAGAGTCCTTTGGGACTTGCGAGAAGCCAATGAAGACCGACCATCTGCAAGCCAGAACGCTCCAGACTGAGACGCAACTGCCTTCTGGTCGAGGAGCTGATCGCGCAGACTGATTCTGCCAGAGTGAAGGGAGCTATTTCCAACCCCTGATATCCAGTTTTGGAAACAAAGGAACAAACGTGTTCGAAGTCCCAACCCTGAAAAGTCTCGTTACAGATTGCAAATCGCAATGAAATCTCCTTCAGGCATAGTCTTTCTTAGTAGAGCGATCTTCCGACGACGTTGCTTTCCGCTCATACAGCACCTTTGCAGGACTGAAGTCGCACCAAATTCCCCTTAATCCAAGGGGGATTGAGGAGGATTGGGAAAACGAGAAACTGGTTGTCTTGCATATTGTATGGCAACGGCACTTCAGGAACGCTCCACTAAGTGCCGGATTCCGACAGGGCTCGACGGACGATCGGAGCCAATACGCTGGCTCTGAAAGGTTTCTGCACGAAGAAGGTTCCCTGTTGTTGGGCAAAGGTTTCCGATGTGTGTTTCATGTCATAGCCGCTGCAGACGATGATCTTCATCCCCGGCCGTGCCTTTGCCAGAAGGGGATACGCATCGGTACCACTCATTACCGGCATCCCAATGTCCAAAATGGCCAGATGGATTTCCCGGGGATGCGACTGTGCGATGGAAACCGCCTGCTTGCCGTCCTGAGCTACCAGAACTTGATAGCCGAGTCTTTCCAGAAGATTCCGAGTTGTCTTGAGAACCAGATCCTCATCGTCCACCAGGAGAATAGTCTCCGTTCCTCTGGGAAGACCTTCTTCCAAAGGAACGGTCGCGGTTACTTCCATCTCTGTGGCAGGAATAAATACTTTGAAGACTGTTCCCACCCCTTCTTCACTGTGAACGGTCAGAGACCCTCCATGATTGCTGACGATCCCATAGACCGCTGCCAATCCCAAGCCTCGCCCCTGAAACTTGGTCGTGTAGAAAGGCTCAAAAACACGCGAGCGAACTTCTTCAGACATACCGCATCCTGTGTCTTCAACGGAAAGACAAACATACCGGCCTGGGGGAACACCGTGTTGCGCGTCGGCCGCAGAGAATCCTATCTCCACGTTCTCCGTACCGATGATAATCAGGCCTTGCTCACCAAGAGCGTCCACGGCATTGTTGCAGAGGTTCATGACGACTTGACTCATCTGTGTCGGATCTGCATTGATCGTCCAAAGGTCTTCCTCCAGACGACGTTCGATCTCGACGGTGGGAGGAACACGGCGCTGTTGGAAGTTCAATGTCTCCTGAACCACCTTGTTGAGGTTGATGACCTGAGGGCGGTACTTACCTCCACGTGCGTAGGCAAGCATCTGCTGGGCGAGGGATCCTGCACGCTGCGCCGCCTCGATGATGTCGTTCAACATGGGTTGCAGCTCGGCATTGTCAGCAAGATCCATACGGAGCAATTCCGCATTGCCCAACACCCCCACCATCAGATTATTGAAATCATGAGCAACGCCTCCGGCGAGTGTGGCCGTTGCTTCAAGACGGGATGAAGCGCGGATCTGCTCTTCCGTTCTAATCCGGTGAAGGGCTCCACCACACTGATCAGCAAAGGAATGCAGGAGACTCAAATCCGAATCCGTGTATTTTCCCGTGGTGTGGCTTTGGACGGAGATAATTCCCACCCCACGTCCCTGCCAGAGAATTGGAGCACAGATGATAGATCGTGTGCGTGACGACACAAAGCCCATGGAAGAGGAGGCCTCGCCGTTGTTCATGTCCGTATCGCAGTCCACCCGATATGCCCTGCCTTCCAGGACGACCGACGCGGTCATGCCTTCCACAACATTCGTGCTTGTCTCCACTTCAATCGGAGTGGAAGAGTTGACAGGCGTATCCTCGGTGTAGGTGCCTGGGAAGAGCCGCCGTGCCGAGTCGTAAACATCAAACCAGAAAGCATCATATTGGAAGAAACGGCGACATTCATCGGCAATCATCCGGGCGATCTCACGCAGTGTCAGTGGTGCAGTGAGGGCTTGAGACAAGCGTCGCAGGGCTTCACGTTCCTCCTCGATCCTCTTGCGCTCCGAGATCTCAAAGGCAACTGTGATGACCGCGGGTCTTCCCTCCAGTTCAACCAAACTGACGGATATGTCAAGCCACTTCGTCTGACCTTCTTTGGTCACGATTCTGCATTCGTAGCGATTGGGTTCGAGCCCCCCTTCTCGCCGTGAATAACTGCGCTGCCTGACCGTCTCCTGATCGTCAGGATGGACAAACTCCCAAAAATGCATTTGCAGGAGTTCCTCCATCGGATAGCCTGTGATCTCGGCGGTCGCAGGATTGACAAAAGCAAACCGGTCATCCTGAATCACGAACAGCGCAGAAGGTGTCGTCTCCGCAACAGCGCGAAACTGTGCCTCGCTCTCACGCAGTGCTTCCTCGATCTGTTTGCGCTGTGTAATATCCTGAAGAATGCCGATGGAATTAGTGACTCGGCCAGTGCGAGGATCGCGAACCGAGATTGAGGAATCACTCAGCCACTTTTCTTCTCCTTGTGGTGTCCGAACTCGGATATCCGATTGATATCGGTCAACTTTGCCATCAATAAAGGACTGAACAATCTTGGCGGGATCGGTTTCTCCACCAACTGCTGTGGGTCTGCTCTCGACAACCATACGCTCCATGAGATCGTAGGAAAGCTCGTCGGGAGTTACACCCAGAAGCACCTCACAGCCGGAGCCCATGAAGTCGTACTTACCGGTCGTATAGTTGAGAAGATAGGGAACTCCGTGAGCATTTTGAATCGCCTCACGATAGATGTGATGGGTCTGCACCAATTCCTGTCGGGCACGCTTGCTCGTCGTCAAAGCGCCAAGCGCTGAGGCAAAGAGTCGCAGAACCTCACAATGCTGCTCGGTAATTTCCTGTCCATGGATCAGGTTATCAATGGAAAGGCAGCCCAGTATGGTCTGACCGACCTGAATCGCAACAACCGCCTGCATGCCTGTTCCCACGACTTCTGCAGCGTTGTCGAACAAGGGTGCATCCCGACTCAAGACGCACCCGCTTTCACCTGCGAGTACCTGTCCCATCACGGACGTGGGATGCCACTTCATGCGGCTGCTACGCTCGTCGCGCAATGTCCCATTCTCGTCAATACCAAAAGTTCCCTGGATAAACTCCAGATTCTCACTGTCGAGAAGCCATATACCCAATCGATCAAAGCCGAGCCGATGGTGTCCTTGTTGGACTGCCTTTGCGATCATCTCGTCCAGAGTCTCTGCCGCCGAAAGATCGTTGGTCACTTCGACCAGCGTCGCCAATTGTCTCCCGAATGCGCGTTCCTGTTCTTCCCGAGTTCGGATCTCATCACTCAGCAGGGCTGCCTCAAATGCGGGGCCGATCTGCTGAGCGATGGATGCCAGAAGATCAAGGTCACTCTCTTTGTAAGCATTGAAGGTATAACTCTGTATCGAGAGAACACCCATGACTCGGTCGCCCGCAATCATCGGGGCGAACAGCAGCGAAGCAGACGGTCGAGAGGCATCTCCGAAACCGATGAATCCTGCTCTTTCCTGTTTGGGTTTTTTGCGATGAATCAGCGATGGGGATCGTTCCTCAATGACCCGACGCATGGTACCGGTAGGCTTGACAACTGCCTGAACGGAAGGAACGGTCTGAAATATGCCTTGCACCGTATCATATAACCGCATCGGGGATACGACATCGTTGCCTGAATCATAGAGATCGAAGACACAGGCATCACAAGGCATCAAGCTGCGAAAGACCTCGGCGAGATTGTCGCACAGCTTCTCCGGACTCAAGGTGCCGAGCGTGACCTGGGCAACTGAATTCAGAGCCACAAGACGCCGGTTGTTCTCCCGCAACTGCCACTCGACATGCTTGCGTTCCGTAATGTCCTGGAGGATACCGAGTGAACCATAGACATCGCCCGTCCGGGAATCCTTCAGCGGGATGGCCGTGTCACTGATCCATTTGGACTGACCGTCAGGAGTGACGATCCGAATGTCTACCTGATACAGATCCCGCTCACCACGAAGGAATGCGTTGGCGTATTCGCTTGAAGAGACGGTGCCATCCGGATGCGGGATGGTTGTGTCCTGGATCATGTCACTCATGAGATCCAGGGTGAGCTGATCATTGGGGATACCTAGGAGCGCCTGTGCGCCGGAGCCAACGAATTCGTATCTCCAGTCCTTGTAGCGAAGCCGATAGGGAACCCCCGAAGCCTTTTCGATGGCGGTTCGGTAGATCTCATCGGAATAGCGCAGAGCCTCTTCCGCCCGTTTCAGCGAGCAGAGTGCTCCCAGGGTGGATGCGAGTAACCGAAGTATCTCTGACTGCTGAGGAAACGGACGCACATGGCTGGATACATTGTCGGTGCGGATTATTCCGAACGTTCTCTCTCCGTCGTAGATGGAGGCTGCAGCACAGTGTATCGGAGCGGATTTGTCTTCCTTCTCGTCGAATCGGATGTCTGTGACCAGGGGCTGATTTCCAAACACCAGGGCGGCCAGGAAGTGATCCTTGGGAACGGTGACTCTCATCCCTCGCTCGTCCTGAACGTGGCCGCTGAAATCTGTCCCGAACGTACCGAGAATCTCACCAGGATTCTCCGGAGAACACAGCCAGATGCCAAGACGATCGAAACCGAGTCGAGTCAGTCCCAGTTCGACTGTGCGTCGGTAGAGGTCGTCAATGGACTTCTGCGTCGCCAGTTCATTGGTGACTTCCACCAGACGAACCAGTTGTTCTCCAAAGAACCGCTCGGATCGCTCCTTCTCACCCAATTCTTCCGTGAGAAGGGCGGATTCAAAGACTGGCGCGACACGTTCTGCAATCGCACCAAAGAGATCGATGTGATGATCGGAGTAGGCGTGCTTCGTGTAGCTCTGAACGGAAATCACTCCAACAGATCGCTCTCCAACAAAGAGTCCGGCAAACAGAACAGACGCCGATCGTCTGCCCGTCCCAAAAGTTGTCAGACCTTGATTGTCAGAAATCTCCTCATCTCGGAGAAAAAGCTCCACCTGCCGACGCTTGAGTGCTTTCTGAAGTGGTCCCTGCGGTTTGTAGGGAACTCCAGAAGGAGCCACTGGCTGCAAAGTATTGTCCAGCGTATCATAGAGACAGAGCGTCAGAATCTGATCGGCATCAGGCAGGCATCTGGAGACAACAAAAGCCTCGCAGGGCATGAGCCGACTCAGGACTTCGACCAGGCGCTGACACATCTGGTTGATATTGCGGCTTCCTGCAATAAGTTGTGCCACTTCGTTGAGAACGGCCAGCCGTTCATTCTGTGCCCGAATCTGTTCCCTGTCACGTTCACGACCGAGCAGATGTCCCAGAGTTGCGGCGTAGAGACACAGAGTCCTGCACTGACTTTCGGAGATGGGAGCACCACTGAGTGCGTTATCAATAGACACATAGCCAACGTTGGTCTCCCCGTCCCACATCCATGCCCAGGCTCGCGTCCCACGATCCCGAATCACGGCACCCATGTCTTTCAAAGGTGCCAGATTCTGCATATAGGCTCCGGACTCAAGGAGATCGCTTTCGGGAAACATCGTGGCTTCGTCTATGGGGTAGACGAGATCCCTTTCGTCTCTCGTCCTTCCCTGGGGATCGGTACCATAGGTTCCCCTGATCGAAGGAGCCTCTCCCCTCTCCAGCATCCAAATGCCCACGCGGTCAAAACCCAGGCGATCTCGACCCAGTTCTACGGCACTCCGGCATAGGGCATCAAAACCCACCTCGGCAGTCAGTTCGTTGGTGACCTCAACAAGTTGAACCAAGTGCTGACTGAAGATGCGCTCGGACTCTTCCCGCTCCCTCAACTGCTCTGTCAGCAGAATTGCCTCCAATGCGGGGGCAACACGCTGTGCTATCGCGGCAAACAGCTGGGCATCCTCGTCGGTGTACGCGTTGAGTGCGTAACTCTGCACCGATAGGACGCCCACCGGTCGGTCCCCCACAACGAGGCGAACGAACATCAGCGAAGCAGAGAGTTTTTCCTCGTCGCCTACGGCGTAAAGACCCGGAATTGTCTGCGCGGCACTGGTACGAAACAAGACAACAGGTTGAGCCTGCTGCAGGGCTTGTTGGCAGGGCCCCTCAGGAACAAAAGCCCTGTCCGAGTAAGGGAACCGCTCGATCTTTCCATCGCGCATGTCATAGAGAGCAATCGTTTTGATACGGTCGGACTCAGTAATGTATTTCCCGACGAGAAGGCAATCGCAGGCCATCTGCTGACAGAATATCTCGAGTAGTCCGTCACACATCTGCTGTGCATTGAGACTTTCCGTCAGCACTTGGCCGACAGCGTTCAAGACGGCAAGACGGTTATGCTGGACTCGAAGTGCTTCGCGAACTCTCTCTCGACTGATCAGGTGTCCGAGGACGTTGGCGTAAAGGAGAAAAATCTCGCTTTCGCCCTGTGTAATTCGTCTGCCTGTTTGGGCGGTGTCCGACGAAAGTACTCCGATGTTTTCCTTACCGTCCCACATCAGAGATCTGCCGATGCTTCCTCTCGTGACAGGAGTCAAAGTGAAGTCACAGATAGGTACGTCATGCTCGACAAAAGGAACACTGGGGTTAGCCCCTCGAAAACGAGCCAGCGTATCGTCCTGCCACACTCCGATCTGACAGTGTCGCTCATCGCGGGTCTTGCCGTTCAAATCCGTGCCAAACGTGCCATGAAACACTTCAGGGTTTTCGGCGTCAGTCAGCCAAAGGCCGACGCGCTCAAAGCCCAGTTTCGTGCGGCCGAGCTCCACCGCTTTGCGGCAGAGATCCTCCAGGGATTCCTGAAAGGTCAGTTCATTCGTGACTTCGACAAGGCTCAGCAGCTGCTTTCCGAATAGGCGTCCAGTCTCCTCCTTGGCCTGCAATTCTTCGTTGAGAAGTGCCGCTTCAAAGGCGTTTCCCACTTGACGGCCAATAGCGGTCAGTAAGGCAACATCCGCCTGGGAGTAGGCGTTCAATGTGTAACTCTGAACCGAGTAATAGCCCACAACACGATCTGTCGAGATGATGGGGATAAAAACCAGCGAAGCAGAAGGACGGGAAGCGTCTCCGTTTCGCTTCCACCCATGTGAATCCAACTCCGGATTCTGGCGGAGAACCACCAGAGGCTCTCGCCTGAAACACATCTGGCGAATGTCTTCCGTTGGATTAAGAAACACGTTGCCTCTCTGCAATTCTGTCCACTCGCCATCAATTGTGTCGTAGGCAACAACCGCCTTCAGCTTCTGCTGCTGGGAATCATACTGGCACAGGATGAACGAGTCGCAGGCGACGAGGTCTCGCACTATCTCGAACAGCTGCGTCCCCATCTGCTCTGGCGTTCTGCTGCCTGAGAGGGCGGAAGTAATAGTGTTAAGCAACTCCAGCTGCCGATTCTGTTCTTGCAGCACCTGACCAGAAATGCGGCTTTGCATCAGATGTCCCAGGATCGAGGCATAGAAAGCAAAAATCTCACTCTCGCCCTGGGAGAACTCGCGCGCCGAAATCAAAGTATCGGCCACAAGATACCCGATGAGTTTTTGTCCGTCGGTGATTACAGAAGAAAGTGTGTCCGCTCCCCCCGTGGTCACTTTGTCCCAGTCCACAAGACGTTTCATCCTCTTGCGATAGGCTTTGGGAACGCGTTCATCAATTCTCCGGAGCGGGAATCGAGACCGGGGAGCGCGGATGACGAAATCGCGCTCATCGCGCGTTCTGCCCTGTGCATCAGTGCCAAACGTTCCGCGGATCATGTCGGATTCTGCATCCTCTACCAGCCAGATGGCCAGGCGTTCAAAACCCAACTCGCTTCGACCCAACTCCACAGCGCGACGGCACAAATCCATCAGGTCTTCAATAGCGGCCAATTCACTTCCGACAAGCACGAGCCGAGAGATTTCGACGGCAACGGAATTCGATGGCGACGAGGCGAGCTTCCGAGGGGAACACACGGTATTTTTGTCCTTTGCTCGCCTGCCTCTGGAATCAGCCTTCGGTGCATCAGAAGGCTTGGCAGGTGTTTTCCTCTTGCCTGGCTTGTCTTTCATATCGTGAGTCCAGAACGGCAGCAACGGGTAAAACGCTTAACTCGTCCGCCGTCAACAATCTGCATGGACACCCCGCTGTCTCTTCGCAGGGTGGTATCCTTCAATTCAATCGCAGCAAAACTCATCCACGTAACGGGCACCCAGCTGTTTCTTCAGAGAGGTAGACCGCGTTCTTTACGCTTTTTCATGCGATCCAGGGCATCGCTCAAGCCGTCTGCAAGGATATCATCGAGATTGCTCTGACGATGTTGCACCTTGCTGAGCACCGAGTCAAACTGCCCCGACTTGGGAATCCGTTTCTCTTCTTCGGTAATGAACCGCAGCAACGCTTCACGCAAGGCCGCCTCTTGATCATCGTTGAATGACTTGGCAACCACTTGTCGCCACCGTTCTTCAAGATCCTTGGGAATCGTCATCATGGCTCTTTCTCACTGTCGCTGAAGAGTTTCCACCACAACACGGGTGATGGTTTCAATCAAATCCTTTTCCGACACCGGCGCATCTTTGGGAACTTCGGCAAGAGGCGTGGCTCCCCCGCTGAATCCACATGCCTGGCAGGGGCCGCACAAAGCGTTCGTGTTTTGACAGACACCAGCGCTTCCAAAAACGCGCATCTTCCCCTCGACGATTTCCTCGATGGCTTTTCTGGCTTCCACCATGAGATCCGCCAAAGAGATAATCTCCGGATCTTTTTGGAAGGTCTGCTTGATCCGGTCTGTGGCGGCGATAGTCATTTCGGTAAAGATGTTAATCTTGGCGATGCCAAGGGAGATCGCTTTGCGGAAATCATTGTCCGAGATTCCTGATCCTCCATGCAGCACCAGAGGAATTCCGACATGGCGCCGAATCTCATCCAGCAGATCAAAATCCAGCTTTGGATCGCCCTTAAAACGTCCGTGAACCGACCCGAAAGCAATCGCGAGCGCGTCCACGTTGGTCTCCCGAACGAAACGGATTGCCTCGGCAGGCTTGGTGAAGAACTCCCGTTCCACAGCGGTTCCCTCGCGCGAGCCTTCTCCGCCTGCCACATGTCCCAACTCGGCTTCGACAGAGATGTCCAGGGCGTGACACATCTTGACGACTTGACGGGTGCGCTCGATGTTCTCTTCCAGAGGAAGTTTCGAGCCATCGAACATGACCGAAGTGAATCCGCAGCGAATCGCCCGCATGATGGCCTCAAAAGTCAGACCATGATCGAGGTTCAGGGCGACAGGAACAGAGACCTTGTCCGCTGCCCGAAGGATGACAGGCACGATCTGATCGAGATCCACATAGCGAAAATGAACTTCCGCGATGTTCAGGATGACCGGCGACTTGCAGCGTGTGGCCGTGTTGAGAATCCCTTCGAGGAAATCCAAGTTCACAACGTTAAAAGCACCGACAGCGTATCCGCTTCGAGCCGCAGCCCGAAGGATATTGGTCATGTTCAGAAGTGACATCTCTCAACCTGCCTTTTTCGATGGTCGAACGAAGCCCGATTGATGGGCTCTGCTGTTCTATAAACACGGAAAATTAACACGCTCTCCTTCCCCATGCAAGTCAGGAACAAAAGATGTGTGGATCCTCAGTAGACATTCCTGCTCTGGACAGAAGGAATGAAATTGTAGCCCAATGACTGTGCGTTCGCCCTGTCAGCCACCGAGACTACTTCGTTTGGGGTCTCCCCTCGCGCAGCTTCTTGAACTCCTGCCAACACAAATACAGGGCTCGTGGCACATGGAAGCACCCCTTCCACTGCCCGCCCTTGAGTGGCAGGAGAACGTCCCCTTGTCGGTTCAGATAGCCAAACCATTCTCCGAAGTCCGGATCTGGGAACCGGTTCCAAGTGTAGTCATGCAACTTCTCATACCACGTCCAGCATTCAGTGCGCTCTGTCAGAGCATAGCCCATGACCAGAGCCACCAGGGACTCAAGATGAACCCACCACAACTTCTGATCCCACTCCAGCTGTCGAGGCGGTCTGCCCTCTGAGTCCATAAAGTAGAAGATTCCACCGTGCTTTCGATCCCATCCGAAATCAAGAACGCTCAGCATGGTATCCACGGCCTGATCAATCAGCTGCCGATCGCTGCGTTTGCGGCCGATATCCATAATGAACCACATGGCTTCCATCCCATGACCTGGACAGATCAGTCTGCCATTGAAACAGTCCAGTCGGGAACCGTCCGGAGCGATGTTCTCAAAGATGATCCCCCGATCCTTATCTCGAAATTGATTCATCACTTCATCAATGCAGATGTCAATGGTTCGATCGAGATCTGTGCTGTCGAGCTGCCACTGCATTTCCAGTCCGAGGTTGCAGAGAATCATCGGCAGGGCAAAATCCTTCATCGGTCGAGTTTCCGGCACGACCTTCGAGTACTTCCCTTTGGGATTGTTCTTGCGTTTGAGGATATTTCGATATGTGGCAAGGGCGATCTCCTTTGCCTCCTCGTTGCCAGAGGCAAGAGCGTACTGACTGAACCCCATGGCGGCGAAGCAGTCCGAGAAAATGCTGTACGGTTGCACCAAGGGTCTGCCCAGTCGGTCCAGCGCAAAGTACCAGTTGCCTTCGGCGTCTCTGCCGTACTTGCGCAGAAACTCAAAGCCCAGGCTTGCCACATCCAACCATTCCGAACGCCGATCCAGTCGGTTGTACAGCATGGAGAACGTCCAGACCTGTCGGCACTGAAGCCACATGAATTTGTCCTGATCATAGACTGTGCCAGCCCGATCAAGACAAGTGAAATACCCTCCCTGTTCGCGATCCAGGGAATGCTTCATCCAGAAAGGAATCACATCATTCAGGAAAGCGTCCTGATAGAGAGTCTCAAACTTTGCGAACTGTTCACGATCCATCGGGTTTCTCCTCATACGATGCCGAAATGCTCACAGTATCTCCGGTAGAGCCCATGCGCCTGACAATAACAAGAGTTGGGACTCATGAAGTGTGAGAACTCAAAAGTGATCGCCTTCTCAACACCCGCCTTTTCGGCAGCCCGGAGCTTCAGCAAAAGTTTCTCCCACTTGATCGGCAAGAACTTGATCGGCATGTCGCGATCAAAGGTCTCTGAATTTGTCCAGCAGTGCAGTCCGTGCTTGCGTGCCAAGTGGCTGTTGATCTCAAGAAACTCGGGCAGTTGGGCAAAGTCCACATGACCGTCCTGGAACGCCACGGCGTCCACGCTGCCGGTGATGCCGCTCATGATTTCATTCCAGTCGCGTTCGTGTTCTTCGGGACTGATGCCCTGTGCCGCCTGGACTTCAGCGTTGAAGGCATAAACCGCCTTGACTCCTTGGATGTAAGGGGAAATCAGGACGGGAAGTCCCCCTGAGATGGCCTTGCAGTGCCTGCCCAGACTGGCATACAGATCAACGATCGAATGAACTTTCCTGCTGACTTCCTGTGACAGATACCATCCCTTGAATGCCGGACTGTCTCCGTAAAGACACCAGACCTCGTCCACCACTTTCCGGCACACATCCACTTCCTCCTGGTACTTTCCCTGATGCCAGAACTCTCCGGAATCGTAGGTACCAAAGTAAAACGAGAGTCCGTGTTTTTCGGACAAGTCCAGGAACAGCCGCACCAGATCCACCGGTGGCGCAAAGCCCGAACGCTCTTCCTGAAGTACTTTTGACGGGAAGGTCATCCAACGTTTCCACCCACATCGGATCAGAATGACCGTATCAATGCCAATGGCCTTCATCGCTGCAAAATCGCGATCCCACTCCTGTTTTCCCCAGTTCTGATGGGGAATGTCGTGACTGATTTCATCCAGAAAAGTGCCTGTCAGTCGCATTATCTCTGCAACCTCCCAAAAAATTCACACTGGGTGTCGTGAGACACCAGGGAAGAACAACCTCGCGGGATTGTGCCCCATCCAAGGCTAGTTTGGCAAGAGCCGTATGTAGTCAACATAAACGTTTGAAACGGCATTGCTTGGATCGAGACGCAATCGGTCAATGACTCCCATCCACCCGCCGAACGAAGCTAGGTGCACTCGGTAGGTGATATAGGAATCATTTGTCGGAACGGGCAGAGTCACGCGCTTTGCGGCAGTGAACATGAGATCTTCGGCAGACTTGAAAAACAACTCAGCCGTCGTGCCTGCCGTGGCTTTGAGCCGAACTTCAAGCCATGGATAGTCAGATGCCTTCAAACTCAGACCAGTCCCCGTCCGGTACCACGGATCAATGCCAGTACTGATGCCCTGAAGCAGGCCACCGGCAACGCGGACGTCTGTCAGTTGGGCATTGGCGCTCCACCCTTCGAAGTTATCCCTCTCATTGAACTCCCACACCACTGGCGAAACGGATGGCGTCACCGTTGGCGTGGCGGTGGGTGTGGATGTCGCTGTTCCCGTTGGCGTATAGGTGGGCGCTGCCGTAGCGCTGGAGAAACGAATGTAGTCAACATGAATGACAGCATCAACGGCATTTGTCGGATCCAGTCTCAGCCGGTCAATGACTCCTTTCCACTCTATCACGGCAGACAAGTCCACACGGTAGACCAAAGAAACATCGTTCCTTGGAATGTTTAGTACGATCCGTTTGGCCGATGTGAACACGGGATCCGAAGCAGATTTGAAAAACAGATCGGCAGACTTGCCCTGCGTCACCTTCATCTTGATTTCAAGCCAGCGAACATCATCAGCGTTCAGGTTCAGCCCGGGCTCCGTCCGATACCAGGGATCCGTGCCGATGCTGGTACCCCAGAGGACTCCGTTGGCGACACGGACATCCTCGAGCTGAGTGTTGGCACTCCAACCCTCAAAATTACCCTTCTCGTTGAACTCCCACGCCATCATGGCAGGTGGAATCGTTGGAGTCGGAGTCCGCGTTGAAGTGGCTATCGAACTTGCGGTCGGCGTTGGGGTATTTGTGGGCGTGTTCGTCAGAATGCCTGTTGGTGTTTGTGTCGGAGCGAATGTCGGTGAAGACGGCGGATTGGGCACCAGATAGCAGACCGCACAGGAAACGTGAGCAGCCTGATACTTGATGCGCATGTAGCCACTCTCTCCCCATGACGTTCCCCAGCTGTTGCGAAGAATCCAATATCCGCCATCTACGGGATCATCATTCCATCCAACAAGCGCAATGGCATGATTGGTTTCGGCATAGTAACAAGGCGTCGTGTCGCAGGACGCATTCGTGTCATCGTAGACACCTGTTGAGTAAGCCATGAAGGCATCACCTGCCAAGACTGCCGCATCAACGACTCCGTAGTTGTAGATCGCAGTCTTGATGGCGTTCACGTCGGCACACGGAACTCGATGCCAACTCTGCACAGAATACCTTGATGCATTCCAGGAATCCTGCTGACATGCGGTCAGGGAATCAGAGTACGGAAACGCGGACTCAAGAGGAAGACCATACTCCGCCAACGCCTGCAGTTCCAAATAGTCGTAGTCTGCTCCGTCACATCCGTAGAAGTGGTCATAGTAGGCGGGCAGCTCCCCAAGACAGAATGCCAGGAAAGCCTCAGACAGATCAACGCAGTTGCCATCATACAGACCATTGTTGATGTTGTAGACAGACTCAAGCGCTGCGGTGGCGCCGAAACTGTAGCAGGAACCGCAATCACCCTGGTTTCGAACCGCCCCGATGTATGTGTGACCACCCTGACTGCGCCAGTCAAAAGAAGAAGGCAAACCGTTCTGACGCGAGAGCACCTGCATCAAAGGCCCGTAGTCTGGTTCATCCAAAGGTTTCAACGGTTTTGGCGACGCACGCCTGCTGAGAAGTCTCTGCCGATCAGATTCAGGCAGTTTATACACCCAGTTGGGCTCAACCTGAAAGGCATAGCCGTTAGCTTCGATCTTCTGCCGAATCTCCTCCAGTGTGTCGTTCTTTTCGAACGCAATTCGGGCCGTCTGTGCTGAGGCAGACGGGATCAGCACAGTAAGCACAGCCACAAAAAGCCAAGATCTCATCCTTGTCGGTCTGGTGTTTCTCATTGTTCGTTCCCTCTCTGTTTTCGGATACTATGAAGGACTGACCGAATCTTTGTCAAATACCGAGCGGGTTAGCACCTTCGGGCGCGTGGACTCTGCACACTCTCAGGGACGCTTGCTTGGCAAATGACACGCTTCTTCTGGACTGAGTCCTATCGGGAGCGACAAAAGACACGGGGTGTAGATGCGGGCAGTCATATCAACCCTTGAGAACAAGCGGGGTTCGGCACCATGCGAACAAGGGAGCGCAGAACGAAAGGTAAGGTCTGTTCAACGTGGAGCGCTCTTGCGATTTGTGCTCGGAGGAAGACTTCTCAGGGTGTTTATCACTTTGCCAACAGGCACGATAACGATGTCTTTGACATCTTTGGCGGGCTGGATCAGCGTTTTCAGCGGGCGCACCGCAAACTTTGGCTCTTTTAGTGTCCCTGTCAGGCTCAGATCAATGGACTTGGCCGTGAGAAACCGGAACAACGGACCGGCGGGAGTTCCCTCAATTGGGCTTGTCCCTGACGCGCCACTGGCTGAAATGGCCGCCTTGATGTCATAGTTGAGAGTCTGATCCATCCCGATGGAGCCTTTCCACTGCATCTCGCTGAATCGTCCGATCCAACGAAGGTCATCGGTAAAGATACGCTTGTTGGTGATCAGGAACGGGGCGTAAACTCTGTCAAAAGTGATTTCCCGAAAGAGATCCAGTTTCACGGCTTCTGACAAACGCGAAAAGAAATCGTGTCGAAGCGAAGTCACATTCCGTGCCTCAAACTCTCCCCGAGCTTCGAAGCCGTCCGGAGTCAATCCCGTCCCAGTGTAGTCGATCACCAGGTCAAACTCGCCATCCACCTGACCCGGGCTGCTGGTTCCCATGGCCACAAGCATGTCCCTGAGGGAAATGGCATTCGCTTCCAGCGTTCCAGAGTAGATAAGATTGCTTTCGCTCATCCCTGCTTCGAACGCGCCCGTTGCATTTCCCGCCCAAGCTGAAAATGCAATCTCAGGGAGATTCAGAGAAGAAATCTCATCCTGATCTGTCCACTCAAATCGAGTGCTCAACGCTGTGCCAGAGAGACTGGAAAACTTGAATTTGTCTGCCTTCACGAGGCCGGACACACGCTGCAAGTGGAGCCCAGGAGGCTTGCTCTGCGGTGTCGCCATGGAGCGAAACTTCAGCATCTCAAGCAGTCGGGAGATATCCAGATTTGCCGCCAGCACTTCTCCCACCACAACGGGCTGATCAAAATCATCAACGGTCAGAGAACAGGTTCCCTCCGTTCCAGCAAAGGCGAAAACCAGATCTTCCGCTTGTGCTGAATTGCGCGTGAAATGAACCATCCCCCGAATCTTCTCCACGGGTTGATCCATTCGATCAGTCTTGACAAAAGCTTCATAGAAGGACAGATCCCCTTCGTACTTTCTCAGGGCGGCAGTTCCATCTTCGACTCGGGGTGGTTCGGACTGCAGAGTGAATCCGATCTCTCCACCAGCCGACCATCCTGTGTAGCGCGTCGGATAGAGTTGTTGCAGCTTGCCCATCACATCGGCCAACTGCACGCTCTCAAGCGACTCCATGCTGAAAGAGCCTTTCTTGTACGTTGCCTTGATTGCCACAGAGGCTTTCCCGCTGGTGAAACTCAAACGGTCTGAGACGAAGGAAGAATCGTCTATCTTGACCAACCCCTCCAGACTCTCCACAGGCAGAGGCCAATTTTTGTGACCGACCTGACATCCCTCGAAATCTATCCTTCCTTTCACAGAAGCCTGATCCGATGCGCCAGTCAACCAACTCGTCTCGACGTCCGAAAAGACACTCCCTGCAAGCTGAAAATCTCTAGCATCCCAACCCAGGTACTTCTGCCCGAAGCGCCTTAGCTCCTCCAACTGAGAATCCGATCGAAAGATGAGACTGTGTCGTCCCTGTTTCTGTGAATAGGACACCCTTCCTGGAACATTTGCCCGCTTCCAGCGGAGAAGAAACTCCTGAATCTGATTGGACTGCAGGGAGATTTCGGCGGTCACATCGCTGAGTGCATCTATGAGCACTCCACCCTGAAGAGTTCCCTGCTGCAAGAGAGCATTTCCTGACCAGGTTCTCTCGGCGGTTGACGACAGCAGGCCACTGACAGAGAGATTGTACTCCAACGGTCCTGCAACTCGGTATCCTTCCAAATACTTTGGCATGCTGCGCTGCAGAACAGGAAAGATTTCCTCTGCTTCGGCAACTCCGACAAGTTTCAAGTCAACAGTCCCTTCCCGCCACGACTGCTCTCCGCGCTTGTAGGTTCCCTGCAACGCTACGGTCGTCTTTCCCGTGCTTGCTTGAAGGTCATTCAGGGTCATTGTGTTATCCCGGAAAACAACTTGCCCTGAAACGTGGTTGAAGGGAACTGGGAAAAGACCACCGGAAACACTTACATTTTGCAGATCCACGCTCCCGTCAAAAGTCAGACTGTTGGGATCGCTGACACGCCCTGTAGCTGCAATATCCAAAAGGGCATTGCCGGAGATCTTGGTGTCTCCGACGAATGCAGGAATCAGGGCGTGGATGAATTTACCCGTCTGCATGAGATCGATTTCACCCTGTGCTTTGACATCAACCACGGGATCATCCCAGATGTAAGAATCACCCCTGACTGAACCATCTATCGAAAACTTTCTGTCCGTGTAACGTGCCTCCAACTGCCGAAAAACAGCCTCTTCGGGAGAGAAGTCAATCCCACCGGATACGCTGGTAATTCGAAAACCAGTTGCAACATGCTCGAAAGTGCATCCCTGGCAATCAAGCCTTCCTTGAGAGAATGTCCCCGCTGGATTGGTCATCAGTCCGGAAGACTCAATCTGGAATCCGAGAATGCCACTCACCAAGACAAAGGGCAGCTCCGGTTGCCTTTGTGCCAAAAGGGTTCGGATGACCTCCGACGGCATATCCTGGCTGGAAAATTTGAGTCGAAACGGCTTGTATCCCGTCAGCCCGAATTCTCCATTCGCCGTGGCGTGGTAGTTGTCCAGACTGATGGTGAAATCCTCAACGGAAAACTTCCCCATCGCTCTGTCGTACCTGAATCTTCCCGTTCCCTGCTTCAAAGAGGGCTTCAATGTTTCTGAAAGCGTCAAAAACCCTTCCTGCGGTGTCAAGGCTACATCCAGGCTCAGAAGGCTTTCCAGTATCGAAGCGTTCAATGTCCATGGAACGCTCTTGGCGCTGAATTGTGTCCGGTTAGCACCTGTAGGCACTGAATCTTTGTCTTCTCCTGCGCCTTGCTCGGTGGCAGAAGAAACCACCTCTCCCGCTGTCTTGTATCCCAGAAGATTCACGGAGATCTCCGTCCCCGTGGCGGGTCGGATCACGCCGGAAAGGCTGGCGGACTTCTCAAGCAGATTCACCGTGCCCTCGGAGGTAAAGGACAAGCCTTGTCCCGCCCACAGTGCTCGACCGCGACATTCCAGCGCCTTGGGCTTTTCGCTTCTCAGCCGCGTGATGGCTATGTCAATGTCCTCTCCCAATACGGGAACCGAAGTCACCATGCATGTATATTCGATGCGGGCATCGTCCACGCGGATGAAAGAGGGAACATTTGATGTTCCTTCTGAATCTCCCTTAAATGCATTTGAGAGAGACTTGGGCGTTTGAAACTGCCCGTCAACCGCGTTGGGTACAATCAGGCGGGGCTTGGAAAGATACAGACCGTAAGCACCTGTCAACGGATAGAACACAGGGTTGTAGCCCACACGAACACGTGAACATTCCAGAAGCAGTTGTTGTTGGGTCTCGTCGGTATAGAGACGGAAGTCGCGAATGCTCGCACCGCGCAGAAGTCGGATACTGCACGAGGAAAAAGACGCAGCCCCACCAAAGGCTTCCTGAAAGGACTCCTGAAGTCGTTTTTCCAAACGCGACGACGGAACCGGCATCAGCCCCACGACAAGCAGCAGGATGAAAGCCAGAACCACGATAGGCTTCCAGGGCCTTGGTTGCTGTCGAGACGGCTGGAACTGGTGAAATCCCCGCCTTACAAATATCGCTTTGGTCATTTGCTCCTAAAGACCAGGATCCTTTCTCACACGTCTGGCTGTTAGACGACCCAACAACAGTCGTCGTTCGAAATAAACTCAAACACACCGGAGTAACCGGCCGGCCATCCCCAAGTCTTGCCTGCTCTTGGCGATAATGATTAGTTTATTATTCCTACGGAATCTGTCAAGGCGTAGTTCTCCCAGAGTGTTTGGATGCACTCCCTCTTGAGTCATTTCCGTTTTTGTGTTCTTCTACCGTTCTGAGGCGTGCTGGTCACGACATCTCGAGGAGTCACCATGGGCAAACCCATTGTCGCTATAGTTGGCAGACCCAATGTGGGCAAATCGTCACTCTTCAACCGCTTGGTTGGACGCCGGCAGGCCATTGTACTCGACCAACCCGGGATCACTCGCGACAGGGTCTATGGTGATGTTTCCTGGGGAAACCGAGTTTTTGCGCTCATTGACACCGGTGGCTACGTGTCCGATGCTGCTGATGTCCTCACGCAGTCCATGTTGGCAAATATCCAACAGGCGGTACAAGAATCCGATCTGGTTGTATTTCTGGGCGACGCTGTGGATGGCCCTACGGCAGATGAATATGCCATTGCTGCTTATCTGCGCAAAACAGGCAGGCCGGTGATTGTCGCTGTCAATAAAGTGGACAATCCCAACAGGGAAGATCTGCTGCACGCCTTCTATGGGTTGGGATTCGAACCGGTCATCGGAATCTCCGCACTGCACGGACTCGAGACAGGCGATCTCCTCGACCACATTGTTTCGCTGCTTCCTCGGCACCGTGATGAGAGCCTTCAAGAGCACAAGGACGCCATACCCGTGGCCATCATCGGCCGCCCGAATGTCGGCAAGTCTACGCTGCTCAACAGCCTGTTGGGCAAACAGCGCGCTCTCGTTGATTCAACTCCCGGCACGACGCGGGATCCGGTGGACGTCTTGAAGGAGCACGATGGGAAAAAGTACCTCTTTGTGGATACGGCAGGGATCAGGCGAAAAGGAAAGATCGAGCGCGGGGCGGAGTGGGTCAGCGTTCTGCTGGCGCAGCAGTCGTTGGATCGCTGCAAGGTCGCGTTGCTCGTGCTGGACGCCCAAGAAGGACCGGTCGAAGGGGATGCGCATGTCTTTGGTCTCGCGCAGAAGGAAAATAAGGCTTGTATCATCCTGGCGAACAAATGGGATACGCTGGAAAAAGATGACAAGACGTCCGGAGAAATGATCAACAAGATTCGGGACACAATAAAGTTTCTCCCTTACGCGCCGATCATGATGATTTCAGGGTTGACAGGGCAACGCGTCTCGAAGATCTACGACTTGATTGACACCGTATATGCCAGTTACCGACGCCAGGTACCCTCTCAGGATCTGAATGACTTGCTCGATGATGTTGTCGCACACCATCCTCCTCCCAGTTCGCATGGAAAGAAAGAGATCATCTTCTACCGACTCTCCCAGGCGCGCGTCGCGCCGCCGACCTTCGTACTTGAAACCAACCAGCCGGACGCCATTCATTTCTCCTATGAACGGTATCTGCTCAACCAGATCTATGAGCGTTTTGGATTCGAAGGCTCTCCAATTGTGCTTCGGTTCAAACAACGCCGACGTAAGAGAGCCAAGAATTCGTAGAGTGATACAGGATAGAAGCGGACTCTGACAACAGGAAGATCGGAGTCCATTGCCGTCTATCGCGGTTTTTGCACTGCACGCAATCGTCTCATCCAAGCCTGAATTATCCGACTGTGAGGATCGTCTGATGTGGAGAAGAAAAGAGAAGAGAGAGAAAAATTGGCAACGGTTGCTGTCCTGCTCGAAACCGTGTGAGCCAAAAAGACATAGATTTCAGATTTCTAGTCACTTAGAGGCAAGTATTTTTCACAAAAAAGCCTTGCAAATTGGTTATTGATAGTGATATAAGAGAATGCGATTGGTGGTAAGGGCGTGACCACCTGTTCGAGAGGTCGTTCATCGTAAGGGGGCGTGAGCCCCCCGCACGAGAGTTTATCCAGAAAAGAGGAAGTTGCCGATGCGTCCGACAATGAAGAAAGCGTTAGTTATTGTCTTGATGTGCTCGAGTTTTGGCTGTGCGACAGGCCAGTTGCGACGAATCGAAGAGCGGATAGGAGTATTGGAAACGCGTCTGGAGATATTCAACGAGAACTACGACCGCTCCAGTGACAAGAGCCAACAGAGCCTGCAGGATCTCTACAGCACACTGAAGAAGCAAAACGAGTTGGTACAGAACAATCAGAATCGAATGAACTCAGCGATAGAAGATCTCTCTGCCGAAGTGCTGAAGATGCGCCGAGAAGTGGATGATATGAAGTCGAGAGTGGCACGAGTGGAGACGCGAATTGACTCGGCTGAAGGTGTACTGAAGACGGAACTCAAAGGGGCCCAAGACAGTCTTCAGAAAGAAGCGAAGGACTATCAGGACGGTATGGGCAAGCAGATGACTGATTTTCAAGCGCAGACGAGGAAATCTCTTGGGGACTTGGAAGCCAAGCTTTCCAAAGACATAACAAGTTCTGAGGAACGCAATAAAGGAAGCATCAACGCGTTGAGAAACGAGGTCTCGACATCCTTTCGTGATTTAGAGAAGATCATCCGAGGACTGTCGAGTGACAATACGGTTGCGCCAACCAGTTCGGGAGTTTCTACGGACCCCTCCGGAACAATTCACAAAGTGGCTCCTGGAGAGACACTTTCGGCGATTGCGCAGAAATATGGTGTTTCGACCAATGAAGTGATTCGGGTGAACAACATTACAGATGCTGCCAAGATCCAAGTGGGTCAGGAGATAGTAATTCCGGGCAGATGATCGCCTGAAGAGATAAGGTTCGAGCCTTGATTATTCGCAGCCTAGTGACAATGAGCACGGTTCAAGCAGGGGTGGCGGACACTTTGCGGCGAGCCAATACGACGACAGAGCCTATAGGGAAGTTGATAGTGCTTCTGTTGGTAGTCTTTTCGGTGGTTTTGTGGGCGGTGGCGGGACTGAAGATTCTCCAGTTTTGGCGATCGATGTGGAACAACCGAAGATTTCTAGCTGAGTTCAACACAATCAGCAACGATTTTCAGTTGGCGCATGAGCGGGCGCAGGAACACCGAGGGAGTCCACTGGCCTCGATTTTTTCGGAAGTCTATCGGGAGCTTCGCGCGCTCGCGCGTCCGGACACCGGAAAGTTGGCGATGACGCCAGGCATGGTGGATTTGGTTCAACGAGCAGCAGACCGTCAGATTGCACTCTTGGTTTCACAGATGGATCGATACATCAGCATACTGGGAACGATAGCCCATATCTCGCCGTTACTTGGGCTGTTCGGTACCGTTTGGGGTGTGTTGGTGGCGTTTACTGACATGGGAGTTGCCGGTACAACGGATCTGACTGTTGTGGCTCCCGGCATCGCAGGGGCTCTGATCACCACGGTGGCCGGATTGGCCGCGGCGATTCCTGCGGCAGTCTGTCACAACTATCTCAACCGTCGAATCGAACGGCAACTGGAAGAGATGGAAGACTTCGCGTCCCGCCTGACGAGTTATCTGGATCGGAGCATACTCAGAAGGGCCGGACGCCAACAACAGGAACAGCAGACACCATGAACGTCAGCGCAGCTCGACTGCGTCGCAGGCTTCGAAAGCA
>JAKQFZ010000623.1 GCA_029558215.1 Candidatus Omnitrophota bacterium | reverse complement strand
ATAGGGCAGACCGTGCTTCATATCCGTATAGAAACTGCGCCCCACAGCTGGCATGACAACCGCAATGCCCAAAGGCATTGCATAGCGCTCAATCGAAGTACGGCGTTGCCAGATGGTGTGATCATCCGAAAGCCCGTGCAGGAGCCACAGAGTCGGAAACGCCGCCATTGGGTCTGTCTGATCTTGACGAACACGCTCGGGCAAAATCACACACATTGAGCAGGAAAGCCGAAGAACTTCAGAGAAAAAGTCACAATGTATCAACGCCACAGATTGGCTCCTTCCAGAATTGAGACTGTAGTGTTCAAGAGTCCACCAATGCTCAACAATACGTGCGCTTCTGCAACCATGTCAAACACGATCTTGTCGCAACTTTACCGAGGGCCTTTGTCAATGAAAATCCCTCTTGCGCAGTAGCGCTTGATCGTACAGGATACCGTCTGAAGCCAAATCTACTGAGCGCAGAGGAGAACAACTGGAATGAGCATGAAGGTGATACTCGACACAGACATGGGTGACGACATTGATGATGCCTATGCATTAGCCCTGATTCTGGCATCAGAGGAATTTGACCTGCTGGGCGTCACTACCGTATTTGGGAACACCCCAGCCCGAACGCAACAGGCACTGACACTGCTGCAGATCGCCGGCCGCTCAGAAGTACCTGTCGCGACTGGGGCTCCCGGAGTTCTCTCTCCCAGACTCCACTACAAGTTCACTCCCAAGGAGAACTATCTCAAAGGAAATCTTCCCTGCCAACACTCAAGCAGCTTGCCATGGGAGAAGTTGCCTGCCCCGTCGGCAATGGATGCGCCTCGGTTTATCGTCGAGAAGGTGATGAACGGCGACGGTGACATCACAGTCATTACGATAGGGGCGCTCACCAATCTTGCCTTGGCGACAGTGTTGGAACCCAAAATCTGCGCCAAAATTCCAAGGGTCGTCTGCATGGGCGGTTTCTTTGATCAGCCCGTTGCCGAATATAACATCAACTGTGACCCGATCGCCGCCTCCCTGGTCTTTGAGAGTGGTCTCCCCATGACGGTCGTGGGTCTGGATGTCACCCTGAAATGCCAGTTCACGGATGAAGACCTCTCACGACTGTACCAAAGCACAAGACCCCTGGCCTGCAATCTTGCTGACGCAACACGCGCCTGGACGGGCAAGTATCCTGTTCTTCACGATCCCCTCGCCGTTGAGACTTTGATCCGTCCCGACCTGGTCATAACGAGAAACGGGAACGTTCGGGTTTCCTGCACGGAAGAGGCAACCTACGGCTTCACCGTCTTTCAGTCCTCTGCGGACAACTCCGGTACCCATGATGTGGGATTCGGTGTGAAACATCGGGAAGCGATTGATCTCTGGCTTGAAAGAGTCTTGAACTACTGACGGAGGCAAACCATGAAGAAGCAACCATCCAGCAAAGACCGCAAGCGATGTCGCGCACTGCAGGAACATGGCATAGCGCCGTCGGGTTCACCTTCGTGCCATGAGCCAAGTTGTTGCTGCAATATGAACCGCAGGCGCTTCCTTAAGACGGCAGGCACCGCCGCCGCATTCTTTCCCACTCTCGGCATCCTAAACGCAGCGACTCCCAGAGCCGACACAGGCGCGACCGAAGTTCATCCATCTCACCTCGTCCCTGTTGAGAAGAATCTTCCGGACGATTACCTGAACACCCTTTTGGAGAGGGGTTCCTCGGAGTGGCACAGGGACAAGAGTCTGGACATGATTGGTATGCCGATCGGAGGCATCGCTGCAGGACAACTCTACCTCCTCGGTGACGGAACTCTAGGCTGTTGGAACATCTTCAACCATGTGCCCAATACCGGTTCGGGCGATCGCTGCTACAACAATCAGAAACAGGTAAAGCCAGTTGACCAGGGATTTGCTCTCGTTGTTGAAGATGGAGGGAGAACAACCGTTCACACATTGAGCCGAGAAGGATTTTCCGACATTGCATTCCTGGGTGAGTATCCCATTGGGAAGGTTACCTACGCCGATCCCGATTGTCCCATTCGGATTACACTGGAGGCTTTTTCGCCATTCATCCCGCTCAACTCAGAGGACTCTGGACTCCCTGCAACAATCTTTCACATGGATTTGGAGAATGTGTCGAAGAAACCAGTCAAAGCAGGTATTCTTGGATGGCTCGAGAATGCCGTTTGCATTGGCTCCAAAGTGGGATATGGAAGAACCCGAACCTACGTGTCGAAGTCATCCAGCACGGTTTCTCATTCAGTTGAGCCTCCTCCCAAGAGCGTCAGACAGGATTTGAGACCTGTGATCGTTTTCGAGGACTTCGAAGGTTCCGACTATGGAACATGGAGCATTGAGGGAGAGGCCTTTGGCTCTTCTCCCGCAAAGGGAACGCTTCCCAATCAGAGCAACGTCTCCGGATTCATCGGAGCAGGTCTTGTCAATACGTACCTTGGGGGAGACAAGACGCAGGGCACACTGACCTCACCAGTCTTCCGCATCGAGCGAAAGTACATCAACTTTCTTGTGGGTGGTGGGAATCACGAGGGACAAACCTGTGTAAACCTTCTCGTAGATGGCAACATTCTACGAAGTGCGGTCGGAAGCCAGAATGAGGCGCTCCAATGGCATTCCTGGTCGGTTGAGGACTTGGAGGGCAAGCAAGCACAGATCGAGATCGTCGATCGCGCGATGGGTGCCTGGGGTCATATCAATGTGGATCAGATCGAGTTCGCCGACCAATCTGCACCTTTTGAGCGCAAGCCATTGAGAGAGGTCCCCGACTATGGTTCCCTTGCGTTGACATTCCTTGGAGAGTGCTCTTCGACCGAGGATTTGTCGCGTATCTGTGCTCTTCAGTTCCCCAAGACCACAGAACAGCGCATCTGCTCAAACGCAACATACCCGATTATGAAGAGGAACATAGGTGCACTGCTGAGCCTCATGTCTGAACTCGCCCCCGGCCAAAGCATCCGCTATTCATCTGTGCTCAGCTGGCATTTCGCAAACGCCCCGGAAGGCAGGTTCTACGCAACCCGATTCCAAAGCGCCAGACACGTCTCGCGATATGTCGCCAAGAACTGCAAGAGATTGACCCAGCAGACGAAACTTTGGCATGACGTTTACTATGACAGTACCCTTCCCTATTGGCTCTTGGATCGTCTCATATACACGGTTTCCAATCTCGCAACAGAGACCTGCCAATGGTGGAGGAATAATCGTTTCTGGGCATTTGAAGGAGTGGGCTGCTGTCACGGAACATGCACCCATGTCTGGAACTACGCTCATGCGTTAGCAAGGTTGTTCCCCTCACTCGAAAAGAGCGTTCGCGAGATGCAAGATCTCGGCATTGCACTGCGAGATGATGGCATGGTTGCTTTCCGCGGTGAAGCAAAGGGAAACTACGCCGCCGATGGTCAGGCAGGTACGATTCTGAAATGCTACCGCGAACATCTGATGTCGCCCGACAATACTTTTCTCAAGCGCAACTGGGAGAAGATCCGCAGGGTCATGGACTTCTCAATCCTTCAGGATGAGAATGCCAACGGCCTGATCGAAAACAGTCAGCACAATACCTACGACCTCAATTTCGAAGGAGCCAATACGTTTGTCGGTTCCCTGTACCTTGCGGCGCTTCGAGCGACAGAGATGATGGCCAGGGATATGAAGGACTTGGCCTACGCGAAAAAGGTCAGACAGA
The DNA here is from genome assembly GCA_029558215.1 of Candidatus Omnitrophota bacterium. Classification (GTDB taxonomy): domain Bacteria; phylum Hinthialibacterota; class Hinthialibacteria; order JAKQFZ01; family JAKQFZ01; genus JAKQFZ01. The sequence goes on along the minus strand of JAKQFZ010000623.1, from coordinate 2,581 downwards.
TATTCGAGAGTGGTTCTCGGCTGACTGTCGAGCGCCTTTGGAATGGCGAATACTTCGTTCAGGATGTTGACCTCGAAAAGGTCAATGGGCAGTATGGAGACGGTTGCCTGTCCGATCAGGTCTTTGGTCAAGGTTGGGCACACCATGTCGGTCTGGGGTACATCTACCCGCAGACCTGTGTCAGAGGGGCGCTCCAGTCAGTCTGGAAGTACAACTGGGCTCCCGACGTCGGACCGCAGACCAGCAAACACGTTCCCTGGCGGTACTTCGCCAACGAAGGAGAGGCCGGTCTTATGCTCTGCACCTGGCCAAAGAGCCAGCATCCAGGTGAACGTTCGGTCTACTACCGGGACGAGGTTTGGACAGGCATCGAGTATCAGGTCGCCGGACACATGGTCTGGGAAGGAATGCTGACTGAAGCACTCTCCATTGTTCGGGCGATTCATGACCGCTATGATCCCCTCAAGCGGAATCCATACAACGAAGTCGAGTGTGGTGATCACTATGCCCGAGCCTTGGCCAGTTGGGGAGTTTTCACTGCGCTCGCGGGTTATGAATATCACGGACCCAAGGGATTTATTGCATTCGGCCCCAAAGTCACTCCTGAGAACTTTCGCGCAGCCTTTACCGCGGCCGAGGGGTGGGGAACCTTTTCGCAGACTCGTTCGGGCAGTATGCAACGAAATACCGTTGAAGTGCGCTTGGGTCGCCTTGACATCAAGGAACTGGGACTGAAGGTTCCTCAGGGATGGGCTGTAGACAAAGCTCAAGTCATGATTAACGATACGCCGATTCGGACATCTTTGACTGTCTACGAAGACCGTGTGCTTGTGTCTTTTCGGCGGAAGATCCAGATCAAGGATGGGGACGTGCTCTCCATCCTGATTGAGTAAAGTGTCGTGACTTGCTGAACCGTCGGGCTGGAAGCGGCCTCGTCGTCAAGACACAAAGGGAGTCGAAAAATGCATGGAACCATCATGTTGGGCGTTGACGTGGAATCTCCCCACGAGCATGCGCTGGGATATGCCACCTACGGTGCAGATCTCTATCATGAACTCGATATCCCAGTCACTTTCTTCCTCACGGGGAAGGTGATAGAGGCCTATCCGGATACTTGGCGTTCTTTGGAAGACGATCCGCTGATTCACCTGGAGGCACATACGTACAACCACCTTCTTCTGAAGACGGTCTGCCTGAAGGTGCCACCTGGAATGGAGATACACAACTCAAGAGACTATTTTCTCAAAAGAGGTGCCTCGCTCGAAGAGATAGAGAGTGATCTTTCGCAGTGTGTCCAGGTTTTCCGCGATGTCATCGGGCGTCCGCCACGTGGACTGACCGGTCCATGGGGCTACTATCGTGGCCTTCAGGATCGGCCTGACATCCTGGACATCGTTGCCTCACATGGCTTCAAATTCCTGCGAACCTTTTTGAGAGACCAGTGGGATGGGCAGCCTGTTCCGCTAACGTGGACTCCGTTTTTCTACAGTCCGCAAGGACATCCCGACATTCTGGAATGTCTGGTACATGGCTATCAAGACGACTTCTACTGGCAAGCCTACAATCCTTCAAAGTCCGAGAGTGACTACCCTGCCCATCTGAAACTACTGACTAATGAGATCGTAAAGAATGGCTGGATATGGAGTGCAGCAAGTCATGATCATGGATGTGCGACGCGAGAAGGGTTTGGGAAAAAAGCATCTTGGATCCGTGAGTGGGTCAGATACGCCAAGGCTTGCGGCGTCCGGTTCCTTTCTTATGAGCAGTTCTACCAGGAGAGTTTGCGCGAGCTGAGACAGGAGAGCACCAATGTATGAAATCGGCGAGCGGGAAATACAGGCTGTTGCAAAGGTCATCAAGAGCGGGAAGATTTTCCGATTCCTTGATCCTCAAAATGGAGAAGTGTTCCGTTTTGAGAAAGCCTGGGCATCAAAGATCGGTACCAGGTATGCGCTCGGAGTCAACTCAGGTACATCTGCTCTAATCTGTGGATTGGTTGGTCTGGGTATTGGGCCGGGAGACGAAGTCATTATCCCCGCCTACACTTTCGTCTCAAGTGCCTTGGCCGTACTCGCGGTGGGTGCCATTCCAAGGATTGCCGAGATAGACCAGTCCTTGACTCTTGATCCGGCCGATGCCCAACGCAAGATTACATCCAGGACAAGGGCAATCATGCCCGTTCACATGAACGGCTTTCCAGCGGACATGGACGCCCTGACAGAGATCGCCAGAAGATGTAGTTTGCACATGATCGAAGACTGTTGCCAAGCAGATGGAGGCTCGTACAAGGGCAAACGACTCGGAAGTATTGGCGATGTAGGAGCCTTTAGTTTCAACTACTATAAGATCATCTCCTGCGGCGACGGAGGAGCGTTGGTGACCTCAGACGACACGGTCTACCAACGTGCGATGATCCATCATGATTCGGGATGTGCCTTCCGTGCTCACGCCAAGGATCTGAAGGTGGAACTTTTTGCAGGACAGAACTACCGAATGCTTGAGGTCATGGGAGCGATTCTCAATGTACAGACGCACAGACTCGATTCTATTCTGAAGAAGTTGCGACGTGCCAAGATGCGAG
>JAKQFZ010000614.1 GCA_029558215.1 Candidatus Omnitrophota bacterium | reverse complement strand
AGCCACTGACTTTTGAGGATGTGCTGAACATCTACGAAGCCGAGAAGCCGTTGGGCGTCATCCCCCAGTTTGGCGGACAGACCCCTCTGAACCTGGCTCTGTCCCTGCAGGAAGCAGGCGTCAATGTTCTGGGAACCGACCCCAAAAACATTCACAAGGCGGAAGACCGCAAACATTTCGCCAAAATGCTTGACGATTTGAAGATCCCTTACCCGCCTGCTGGAACAGCGCGAAGTCTCGATGAGACCCGGGAGATCGTGAGCCGAATCGGATATCCCGTTTTGTTGCGTCCCAGTTACGTTCTTGGTGGTCGTGCCATGGTCATCGTGCATCAGGAAGAGGAACTGGAGCGCTGTTTCAATCTGGCGCTCGAAGCCTCACCGGAACACCCTGTCTTGATCGACAAGTTCTTGGATGAATCTATCGAGGTAGATGTGGATGCCATCTGCGACGGAGAGAGCGTCTATATCGGTGGAATCATGGAGCATATCGAATATGCCGGTGTTCATTCGGGTGACAGTGCCTGCGTGTTGCCACCCAGAACGCTCAGTGAGGACACCGTCCAGACGATTCGGGACTACACCACCAAGATCGCCTTTGCCTTTGAAGTCCGAGGTTTGATGAATATCCAGTACGCCGTCTCTCCTTCTTCCAGCCCTTCAGGCAAACCAACCGTCTATGTGCTGGAAGTCAACCCTCGGGCGTCTCGAACGGTTCCCTTTGTCAGCAAAGCAACAGGAGTGCCTCTTGCGAAAGTTGCCGCCCGGGTCATGTTGGGACAGACATTGAAAAAGCAGGGAGTTGTCGGAATCCGACACATGCCCTATCTGGCAGTCAAGGAAGCTGTGTTGCCCTTTGTTAAATTTCCAGGCGTGGATATCATCCTCGGACCCGAGATGAAATCCACGGGCGAAGTCATGGGCATCGGAAAGCAATTTGGGACGGCATTCGCCAAGGCGGAAGCGGGAGCCTGGTGTTCGCTTCCTGATCCTCGAATCGCTTCTGCGCAAGGCAAGAAGGTCTTCTTAAGTGTCAATGACCGACATAAGAAACAGGCTGTCGACATCGCGCGTGGTTTGAAGGAACTTGGATTCACTCTGATCTGTACGACGGGAACACACAGTTTCTTGAAAGAGCAAGGCATTGAAACAGAGCGTATTTTCAAGGTCAGCGAAGGTCGCCCGAACGTTCTCGACTGCTACATCAATGATGAAATCTGTCTGGTAATCAATACGCCGCGTTCGGCGTATTCTCACAAAGACGAAATGGCGCTGCGCCGCGGTGCTTTGGAACGTGGCATCACCTACATGACCACCATCGCCGCTTCACGCGCCGCATTGGAAGCCATTCGTTCCATCGTGAATGATCCCATCACCGTTCAGTCACTTCAGGAATATCAGGCGCAGACTCGGTTTGTCTAGGTTCGCGGGATGGAAGTAAGCCAACAGCGTTGCCTTGGCAACACACCTCTCTCATGAACGTGCTTTGAGCAGCCTTGATGGGCGCTGATGAGGTTTTCCTGTCCTCCAGTGGCACTTAGTTCAGAACAGGTGTGTCATTCACTGAGCGAGCATCCGAGGGAGTGGGCATAGCCCATGCGCCTGCTGGTGCTCACGTGCTCAGTTATGTCTGTACGTCTTCGATGCCCTGCGCTGCCATTGCGCCGCTTTGCGGTTGTTGCCGAGATGTTGGTGCATCTCAGCAATCTGTTGATAGAGAGCCGGATCGTTCAGGCCGGACTTTGCGGCGCGTTCGAG
>JAKQFZ010000586.1 GCA_029558215.1 Candidatus Omnitrophota bacterium | reverse complement strand
GCCGCCGCCTCATCCCCGGCGCGAATCCATGTACCTTCATCCTTTGAGCCCTGACGAATCGCTTGCTCAAGAAATGCCAACGCCTCTGTGTGCTTTTCCAGACCGGCAAGACATCTGCCGAGTTTCTCCTTGGCAGTCAGGAATTCAGGATTCAGATCCAGAGCACGCTGATAGGCTTGAACGGCTTCCTGAAGCCGCTCGTTTGCTTCCAGCGCCAGCCCCAGATTGTAGTGGATCTGCGGATCGTTCGGAAAACCATGCGCAAGTCCGGCATAGACTTCTGCAGCCTTCTTCTTGTTCTCCATCTGATAGTAGACAAGTCCGAGATGTGAACGCGGTGCTTTGGTATCGGGAGCAACTGCAATTGCCCTCTCGAAGCTGCTTACAGCAGCAGTCTCATTCCCCCCGTTATACTGACGAATGCCCATTGCCAGAATCTGATCGGACAAATACGATCTGACTGACAGCAAGCCCAAAGCGAACATGACGACAGGCGCACAGGAAAGTGCTGAAAGTGTTCTCCGTGATCGCGCATTGTCTCTGAACAATTTCACCCTAATCCCCATACGGCTATCCAGAAGGCCCGCATAGGCAGCAAGAAGGAATAGATTGGCAGAGTGATGGAAATTGGTGCCGACAAGACTGCAAACAAACGTGCCCAACCATGCAGCACCCAAGGAGCTCAGAATTGTAGATTGTGTCCCGCCCCTCATTGCTGAAGATTCCCTTCTGGCAAGTGAAACACAGGAGACAACGATCCACAGAAAGGCAAGGAGTCCAAGGAGTCCGGTCTCCACAGCAACGTGGATAAAGACATTATGCGCCCAGTTGGCCTGAGTTGCTGTGCCTGTTGAAGCCCATTCCTGAGGATCACGGAACCTTGGAAACGTCTCATCATACGAACCAAGTCCCGTACCAAGAAACGCATTTTCTGCAATCAATCGTGCTGAGGCTTTCCACACATGGAGCCTCATCTGTATGTTCCTGTGCTGGAAATCGAAGACTCTCAAGGTGTCTTCAAGAACATTGGGACCTTTCGTGAAGAACACCACGGTGACGACGCCGACCAGAAGTATGAGCCCTGCCACAACACTCCTCGGCACAATCTTGGTGCGCAACGGCCGCTTTTCGAGCAGGCCAAGGTCTGCGGTTGTGTGGGCTGAGTCCGCTCCTACGCGGGGCTTGCCCGCAAAGGAAACCGCCTCATCCAGACCTTGGTTTCCCAGGAGTGAACCCAGGATGTGTTTGACTCTGCCACGCTGAAGCAACAGCAAGAAAATTCCGGACGCAAAACAGCCCAACCAGGCTCCCTGGCTACTCGCCATTACGAGCGCAAGAAACTGGGTTAAGACACTCAGAAGAAGAAAGATCTTCTCAGAACGCGATTTTGCGGTCGAGAGTACCGCGATCCCAACAGGTAAAGAGAGTACCAGATACTCGGAGAGGAAGTTCCTGTTGCCAAATGTGGAAGCCATGGGCGCCTTGACGGGTAACAAGCCAAGCCCAGTCACAAGCAGCGCAAGACTTGAGAGACCCGCACCCAACTGCACGAGTAGCAGGGAGAGTCTTGCTGCGCGTTGTCGAAAAAAGATGCAGACACTCTGATAGACAATAAAGAAAGAGAACCATTGAAGCAAAACATCCAGACTGGAACCGAGAGTAATAGAGCGGCTGAGAGACATTGAGATTAGAAGAAGGTAGAGGAGAATCGGGAGTCTCAACCGCAGCTGGAAAGCAGCGGATCCACAGATCACAGCATGGCAAAAAAGGCATGCTGCAAGAAATGATGAAGTCCAAAGCAGAAGCGCAGTCTTCGGCAGAAGATACCGATCAGTCCCAAGCGTTGTCACAAATAGAGGGATAAGTAAGAACAGAGACAGAATGCTCAGTCGAGAGATCATCGGCAGAGTCTGACACAGAGCAAAGGGTACCTTGCGACTATCACGTCCCAGAGAAGGACTGGAAGAACGGGGCTTGTTGGCTCTTATTTTCATTCGGGAAGATAGACCATCAACAAGGAAGCACCATCTCGGCTCTCCGTAAGCCTGAAGAATCCGCCGTGTGCACGAATGACCTGATAGGCAATTGCCATCTCGACTCTGTTCACCTCATGTAGACGCTTGGGTGTATTTGATTGCAGGGGTAGGAACAACTGTGTCAGTTCAACGCCTGCCCAGGCACCGGAGCCGTCTCGAATCGTGAAACGGAAGAAACCCTTCTTCGTTGGTGCTCCCTCAGAGGCAATCGCCTCCCACAGCAGAGGAGCCTCAGGAGACAAAGTTCTGTCGAGCGTGCACCGTATGGAACCCCTGCCTTCAGCAGAGGTGACGACAGCCAGAAGCAGTGTTCTCATTGCCATCGAGAAATACGGCGTGTCAAGCAAGGCGTAGTCGTTCCCTGCCCTGACTCTTGTCTTGAAGGACAGGCCTCGCCTAAGCTTTGCAATTGTTTCGGAAAGGCTTTCCTCTTCGATAACTGACCGGAATACCTCGCACAAAGGAACAGGTTCCAATGAAAGGTTCAGAGGCTCTGCCAGCCAACGAAGCCTTGAGACAAACCCTTCAAATCGCTCCTGACTCTCCCGAAGCCCTTTGATGAAGGTCGCTATCTCCTCGGAATCATCATGGCCTGGCAATGACTTGACTCGGTCAAGCAAGAGGCTCAGATAGCCCGTCAGAGCGGCATAGGGCGTCGTGAGGTCATGCAGCAGGCCCGCAGTGAAATCGGACAGATTTGCGATCACGGACTGGATAGTCACCGAGGATGGGAATTCCGCCACCCTGTTTCCGTGAAGATCTGATCGTGTCCTCTCCGAACCAGAATTTGCCTTTAGCAAGGAACTATCACTTTCCATATTGTCTGAGGGTACCGAACTCATTGGTGTGATGTCAACTGCTCAACTGTGGACGAAAACAACTTCACTTGACGCCGTCGCCTTCATCTGTAACATTTCTGTCAGTAAGGCAGACGGAAATTTTGAGTTCCCATGGGAGGATTAGTCATGGCTGACTGCATCTTCTGCAAGATAGTGAAAGGTGAGATTCCCTGCAAGAAGTCGGAGGAGACAGAGCATTTTTTGGCCTTTCATGACATCAAGCCACAGGCACCTGCACATATTCTTATCATCCCAAAGCAGCACATTGCAAGGATATCAGAACTGCAGAATTGCCACATCTCTCTGATGGGTGAGATGTTGCTCCTCGCCGCCACCATTGCCCGCCAGCAAGGATTCGAGCAGGATGGTTACCGACTGGTCTTGAACTGTGGTGAAAATGCAGGACAAGAAGTATTTCACATTCATCTACACCTTCTTGCGGGCAGAAAGTTTGCATGGCCACCAGGCTAGACTCTCCATGTATCCAGACTGCCTGAGATCACTTGTGATTGGGTGCCTGAATTGAAGATCGAGACTCTTAACCGTTCAGCTGAGGCAAGACAGGTCGGCATCTGGTGGTGTCTTCTGTTTGGAACGATCCTGGTGGTTTCTTACGGACTCTCACTTCTTCTTCCCTATGTGTCCGAGATGTCTTTCCGAATGGATCCGGCACAAACAATGAGAGAGGGCTTCAAACTCATTGCACAACGGGATTTTGACTCTGCTGAGGCATTGATGACCGCTGTGCTCCAGCAAGACCCCGAGAAACACCAGGCGTATCACGGAAGGGCAATGATTTACCGTGAGCAGGGAAGACTGGATGAAGCCTTGAGCGCGGTGGAGGCAGCCCTGCAGAGGCGACCTGAAGAACCTTCTTATGTCCGAACCAAAATTGGAGTCTTGGCGGACTTGGGACGTTACGACGAAGCTATCCAAATCTGCGGCCAAATGCTTGAGCGAAAGGTGAAACTGGACGTTTTTCAACTCGAGATGGGCAATCTATACTATCGTCAACAGAAGTGGGATCAAGCACTTATGCCACTCAAGACTGCTCTGGCGCTCAATCCTGATAATACTGAGGCTGAAAGGCTACTTGCTTACACATATATGTGCACAAATCAGCATGCCGAAGCCGTCGTGCTCTGGGAGAGACTCAAAACCAAGGATCCAGGAAGGGCTGAATACTACTATTACCTTGGTCTGTGCCTGCTTGACGCGGGATTGGACAAACAGGAAGCCCTCAGAAACCTGAAGTCCTCCGCACGTCTGGATTCGGAGAACTTCGACGACAAGGTTGCCTTTCAGATCCGTCATCGAGGCCTTGATAGAGAGCCATAGAGCCGCAGAGCCCGTTTCCCTCGCGTCAAGAGACTGGGATTGTGGGCGTTTTTTTGAGCCGTTTGACCCCAAGTGTAATTTTTGGCGTGACTTTTGCTGATCTCATCCGTAATCATCATGATTGAAGTATTTTTTTGAGAGTACAGGATTTTTTAATTGACAAACCCTGTATCGAGTGTATATTCCTTTACTTCTGGTTACAGTACGTTATTGCATAAGGTATGGTGCAAAAACGATTCCTGCGAAACGCTTGATGATCAGTCAACCGGTCGAGTCTTTAGTTTCCTTGGTTTATAGGTATTTGCTGAAGGCAGATATGATTCTGTCTCAGGGGAAAGGAGTTTCTTCCGAATGAATCTTGTCCAGTATGGATACCGCCAGCGTGATACTTACGCCAGAATCCCCAGTCTCATTGAGATGCCGGACCTGATTGAGACACAGCAGAAGTCCTACAGGGATTTCCTGCAAGCAGGTGTTCTCCCGGACAAACGAAGATCGGAAGGCATCCAAGGTGCCTTCGAGACGGTTTTCCCCATTAAGGGCAGGGATGGTTCTTCCCTGGAGTTTGTCAACTACAGTTTTGGGCGTCCCAAGTACAATGTGCAGGAATGCGTGGATCGTGAGATGACCTACGCGGCTCCTCTGCGAATCAGAGTCCGCCTAGTGGTCAAGCGTCCTGGTGACAAGGAAGACACTTCCGAACTTGTGGATATCCGTGAAGAGGATATCTACCTTGGCGAACTGCCCATGATGACACAGAAAGGCACTTTCATCATCAATGGCGCGGAACGAATCGTTGTCAGCCAGCTGCACCGTTCACCAGGACCTGTTTTCAACGTGGACGTGCATCCCACAGGGCATCGCCTTGTCCAAGCAAGCATTATACCGAACCGGGGAGCTTGGCTGGAGTTTGAGAACGACCTGAAGAACATACATTTTGTGCTCATTGACCGAAAGCGCAAAATCCCTGTGACCTGCCTTCTGAGGGCATTTGGACTGTCCACCGATGAACAAATCATGGGCTGTTTCGCTCAAGCAGAACAGGTCAACCTCACAAAGCGTTTTTCGAAAAAGAACCTTGTGGGCAAGATGGCGGGTCAGACGGTTGCCGACCAGACCACAGGCAAGGTAATCTGTGAGCGCGGTGATGAACTGTCCGACGATCAGGTTGAGGAACTGAAGGACTCAGGTAATGAGAACATACTCATTGTTGACGGAGATGAGTCCCGCCTCACCTTCCTGAAGGAAACGCTCACCAAGGATCCCTCACATGATCAGGAGAGCGCACTCCTTGAGATTTACCAGCATCTCCGACCGGGAGAGCCTCCCGTACTGAAGAATGCACAGGCCTTGGTGGAGAATCTGTTCTCCCGCAGCCGCCGGTATGATCTCTCTCGTGTTGGTCGCTACCGGATGAACAAGAAACTCGGCCTGGATGTTTCTCTGGACGAAGTAACCTTGTCCCTGGCCGATCTTATTGGTGTCGTTCAGTACATGCTCAACCTGGAAGAGGGCAGAGGCTTGGCTGACGATATTGACCATCTCGGCAATCGTCGTGTGCGTACCATCGGTGAACTTCTGGAAGGGCAGATCCGCATTGGCCTTGCCCGAATGGAGCGATCCATCAGAGAGAAGATGGGCATTCTTGACCTTGAAAACATCATGCCCAGGAATCTGATCAATGCCAAGCCAATCACAGCCGCCATCAATGAATTCTTCGGGCGGAGTCAGCTTTCACAATTCCTCGACCAGATTAACCCTCTGGCCGAACTGACCCACAAGCGCCGACTCTCCGCTTTGGGCCCCGGAGGCTTGAATAGAGAACGCGCGGGCTTTGAAGTTCGCGATGTTCACCATACTCACTACGGGCGCATCTGTCCCATTGAGACACCTGAAGGTCCAAACATTGGCCTTATCTTCTCTCTGGCGACATTTGGACAGATCAACCCATTCGGGTTCATCGAAACTCCCTATCGAAAAGTCGAGAAAGGTAAAGTGGCCGAGTCGGTTGAGTTTCTGACTGCCGACGACGAAGACGAGTGCATTATAGCCCAGGCCAACACTCCCGTTGAGGGGAATCGCCTGGCCGAGGATACGGTGCTTTGCCGACATCGAGGTGAGTTTCCGTTGATGCCACCCACCAAAGTGGACTATATGGACATTTCCCCGATGCAATTGGTGTCTGTTTCCGCCGCACTGATCCCGTTTCTGGAACATGACGATGCCAACCGCGCACTGATGGGAAGCAACATGCAACGTCAGGCGGTGCCTCTGCTGAAGACCGAAGCCCCCTTGATTGCTACTGGTGTTGAACACAAGGCCGCAAAAGACTCCGGTGTCGTTCTGGTTGCTCGAAACTCCGGAAAGGTTGTCTGCGCTGATTCGAGAAAGATCATTGTTCGTCGTGACGATACAGAAGAAACAGATCTTGATGCCTGTGACGAATATGTTCTTCAGAAATTTCAGCGTTCCAACCAGAACACCTGTATCAACCAAAAGCCTCTCGTCAAGAAAGGAGAGCGGGTCGCAGCAGGTCAGATCATTGCCGATGGTCCCGCAACCGATTGGGGAGAGCTGGCTCTGGGTAAGAATGTTCTTGCGGCGTTCATGTCCTGGGAAGGTTACAACTTTGAGGATGCCATCATCGTCAGCGAAAGGCTTCTTCAGGAGGATGTTTTCACTTCCGTGCATATCGAAGAGTTCAAGACGGAAGCTCGCGATACGAAACTTGGCGAAGAAGAAATCACTCGCGACATTCCAAA
>JAKQFZ010000583.1 GCA_029558215.1 Candidatus Omnitrophota bacterium | reverse complement strand
GAAACACCGTCAATGAAGGTCGAAGCGCGTTCAATGGTGCTTGGCTACCGGATTGTTCAAACACCGGGTGTAGCTGGGCGAAGTATGCAGTCTCACCTGGTCCATTGACGTGGGCTGCGATGGGAAAGATGCGCTGCAGGGCAAGGGGTCGTGCAAACACGTTGCACGAGACGCGCTCAGGAGAGTCAGCCATCCAGCTTAGAAGGTGCTTTGCCGACGAGAACCTTAGATCTCCACAGGAGTATTGGTTCCCTTCCCTTCGGAGACGACGCCGCACGCCGCGATCGTCTAGCAGGAACAGAAATTCACCATGATCAACTTTGACTTGCCCAGGAATCCCAATCTCTGCAAGGGCTGTCGTTTGCTTAGCGATCGAAGCATTCCAATCGGCTGCCTGTAACACTGCGTCAGCGTGGAATGAGGACAAGAGGCCTCGGATGCGGAAGGGCTCGCAGTGGATGATGGGGAATCCTGGGAGCAGATGCAAAAGTTGTCGGGAAAAAGTCCGAGAAAGGGAATCTCCTTGCTGTGGGAGAATCTCTTCGCTTGCGCCCATGGCAAGCGCCTGTGTCCGGAGGTAATCGACAGCATCTGCGTTGAAGCAGACGCTCTCGAGAGCTCGTCCCTCCTCAGGGATGGGGAGTCTGGAATGCTTGATCTCGGATCCATCCAGACTTGCAATCGTGTTCGCCTCTGCGAGATCGTGATCCTCACTGTGATTCCAGAAGATTGGGATCACTGGTCGTTTGAGTCGCATTTCCATCTCGCTCGCGAGACGAACCGCTGCCGCATACTTGATGGAAACCATCATGGCACCACCCAGGAGCCCAGGCTGCTGTCCCGTGATGATGACCAGGGATCGGGGATCTCGGAGGCGCTCCGCCAGCACAGCTCCCCTTTCGTTGCCCAGCTCTCGGTTGTGAATCAGGAGGGATTCAACAAGAGCTGCACGGGGAACGGTCGTCTCCGTCCAATTTTCCTGAATGGTGGACTCGTTGGTCAGCAGGAAGGGACTGGGTAGCCCCTCTATATGGGTTCCTGTTCGCAGGCGGTATTCAAGGGAGCTCTGCGAGTAAGGTCGAACACTTGTGCGCCACTTCACGATGATTTCTCCGCCATCAGGACGCATCGAGAACCATCACCAAGGGCACGCCCATCTAGACTTCCGAAGACCTTTCGAATGATGAGACCGGCCGATCGAAGCATGACCTGTAGGGCTTGCGGCTCAATGAGTCGAACAGATTCCTCATATTCGTGTAGCACATGTCCACTGGTGTGGCGAATGGTGACTTGCTTGCGAACGCGGGACCCTTCAATCCGACGTCGCTCTTCCATTTCGTAGTGGCCAACCGTTTTCAGGGTGTGGGGCTTCAGATGAAGTCGCACATCATCGGCGCTAAGGTAGTCCAAGAGATAGCGGCCGTTTGGCTTAAGGATGCGCACAACCTCAGAGAGAACCTGAGCGTCTTCCACCTCATCTTCGAAGTATCCAAAGGAGGTGAAGAAGCTGAGTACAACATCCACGGCCTTATCCTTGATGGGGAGAGATCGTAGGTCTCCTCGGATAAGATATCGTGTGTTCTTTTCTTTGGACTGCGCAAGCAAATCCTTCGATCTATCCAGCCCTAT